>NZ_JACJED010000020.1:0-98865 GCF_014163885.1 Pseudoalteromonas sp. SR43-2
TGCTTGGTGACAATAGCGTTTTGGACCCACCTGACTCCATGCCGAACTCAGTAGTGAAACGAAACAGCGCCGATGATAGTGTAGCATTTGCTATGTGAAAGTAGGACATTACCAGGCTTCAAATTAAAGAAACCCGTTACAGCAATGTGACGGGTTTTTTGCTGTCTGGGATTTAGTAAATAGCCAAGAGCCCATGCCGAACTAAGTAGTGAAACCAAACAGCTCGAAGGCGAGCCCCGGCCAACGATAGTGTAGCATTTGCTATGTGACTTTCTACCGCTGTGGGCACTACGACATCACAAGGCTTCAAATTGTAGAGAGCCCGACTAGAAATAGTCGGGTTTTTTACGTCTGAAGAAAAGTAAAATGTGCGCAATTAACACACACTCATATCAACATCATCACGCAGGGCGGGCAAGCATAGCGACTCCCGACGCAGAAATCACAACAAAACCCCCTCAATATCTCAGTCGGCCAATAAAGTAGCATTTGTTATGTGACTTTCTACCGCTGTGGGCACTACGACATCACCAGACCTCAAATTTTAGAGAGCCCGACTAAAAATAGTTGGGCTTTTTCACGTCTGCAGAAAAGTAAAATGTGCGCAGTTAACACACACTCATACCAACACCCATCATGTAGGTCGGGTGAGCTTAGCGACTCCCGACGTTAAAATCACATCTAGGAGTGTGTAATTAATATTTATAAAAGTAGGATTGTTAATGAGTGCAGAGATATTTAGTCGTTAATCATTACATAAAATTTTATCTAGTTGTCCTGTTCTCATTTTTATATAGATACTTCTAATAAAGTACTTAAGAAAACTGTACTATTACAGGTGTTTTAAAATAACTATAACGAGAAATATATGAAATTATTAACTGCAGTAACTTTATTACTTGCTTCATCGACAGTCTTTGCACGCCCTGCACCGTTAGTGTCTATTCCTACTCATGATGCCTTTTTTAATAGTATTGCAGCGCATTGCGGTAAAGCTTTTGAAGGTGAAGTAGCGGTAGATAACGCGAAAGGCCCAAGCTCATTTACAGATAAAAAACTGGTTATGCATGTACGTAAATGTAGTGAGACTGAGTTACAAGTACCGTTTCATGTAGGAGGCGATGCATCACGTACATGGATCATAACTAAAACGGGTAGCGGCTTGAGTTTAAAGCACGATCATCGTCATAAAAATGGAACAGACGACGCATCAACTATGTATGGTGGCCATACGCTTGATGCAGGGTTTGCGCAAATGCAGTCGTTTCCAGCAGACCAATACTCTAAAGAGTTATTTGTAAAACAAGGTCTTGCGCAGTCTGTAGGTAATACATGGCAAATGTATATTTACCCAGAAGTATTTACTTATCGATTAATTCGCCAAGGACGTGAATTTAAGGTGGATTTTAATTTAACTAAACCAATTACTCCACCATCAGCACCTTGGGGTTATAAAGACTAAGGTTACTTACCCTTACTTGTATTTTCTTTAGTTTCGCATTGGAGTAAAACACTTAAATCTGGTTGGTAAGCGCGTGGTTTTGTTGGAAAGCGTTCGTACTCTTGCACGCCTTCAAGTACTTTCAACATAAAGGTATTACCTCGGCATAGACGGTCAGCATGACGTAACAAAAATACACTTTGATTGGTAAAGTGTTTGTAATCGTCTGACTGGATTTCTATTTTATAGTTGTCTTCGCCAATTTGTGTTTGGTAGTAATGTACTTTGTTATCAAAGTCGTAGAGCTTCTCGGTTTCGGCTTTTTCAGCAAGTGCAGTATTTGCACTTGAAAGGGCCACCAGCGTAGCGCCTATAAATAAGCGTGGTGTGTTTATTCCTTTCATAAAATGTATCCTTTAATTTGCGAACTTTATACCCATTAATAAGAGTAATAAGGTCGATTTCTTTACGTATTAGTCTAACACCCAAAAGGGAAAGTGTGATGTTCAAACAAATAAAACAACTTTTTGCTGTATTCGATGAACAGCAGCCAAGTATGCAAGAGCACGATTTAAAAACAGCGGTTGCTGCATTATTAATTGAAGTTATGCGCGCAGATACCAAGCTTGAACATGATGAACAACGAACCCTGACTGTAACCTTAAAAAAGTACTTTAATTTAACAGACACTGAGGTTAATGAGCTTACTAATAATGCGGCAAGTAGCTTAGATGATTCGATAGATTACTTTCAGTTTTCAAAGCAGATTAATGAGCATTGTAGCGCGGCGCAGCGAATAGAAATAATAGAGTTATTATGGCGCTTAGCGTATGCCGATGGAGAAATAGATCCCCAAGAAGACTACGTTATACGTAAGGTAGCAGGGCTTTTATATGTAACGCATACCGACTTTATCGCCGCCAAAATAGCAGCGACAAAGTAATTAGTTATTTAGGCGTGCAAGTTATCTTAACTTACTTGCAACGCTTACTAACTGATGAGCGAGGGCTGATACTTTTTCAGCCGTTACAGGTTCATTTATTTGCCCATTTTCATTAAACAATGTGTGCACAGCGGGTACTGCAAGTTGATCGGCAAGTACTAACGATCCAATGCCGCTTAATATATCACGCACATGATTTAAACCGCGTAAGCCGCCAAGCCCACCAGGCGATGCTGCAAACAAAGCAACCACTTTATTACGAAAAGCAGGAACAGCACCTTGCTCTGTACGCGATGCCCAATCAATCGCATTTTTTAGTGCTGCGGTAATAGAGCCGTTGTACTCTGGGCTTGCTAGTAAAATACCGTCGGCTGTACGTAGCTTATCTTTTAAAAGCTGTACATCGCTTGGTGTACCTTGCGCTTCAATATCTTCGTTAAATAGTGGGATGTTTAATTCGTTTAGTTTTATTACTTCTACTTCAGCACCTGTTTGTAGAGCAAAACGTGCTGCCTCATTAATAATTTTTTGATTAAAGCTTTCTTGGCGAAGGCTTCCAGCTAGGGCGATAATTTTTGGTGCTGACATGGTAGTGGCCTTTTAATGTTTTAAGTTACATGACTAATGTAGCAAAATTTCACTTGTAGAAAACCCTAATAAACGCAACACTTGTGTGCGTATATGCACACAAGTAAAAGGTAAGCAGCATGGCGATAAAATTTGAAGATTGGCAAGATGTTAAAGTTGCGTTCGAAGTAGCACGGTTAGGCACGCTAACAGCAGCGGCCGAGGAGCTTAATGTGCACCACAGCACAGTGCTTAGGCGAATTAATAATCTTGAAGAAAACTTAAATGCACGGCTTTTTCATCGCCATGCTCGTGGCTACAAGGTTACTGAAATTGGCACTAAGTTATTTGCAACAGCACAAACAATCCATAGCTCCTTAGAGCAGTTACATAACGATATAGTAGCGGCCGATAGTACCCTTAGAGGTAGTTTGTTGCTAACGACGGTAAGTGGCTTCATGGATGTCCTTGGTGATGTATGTGAGCAATTTCAGGCGCTACATCCACAAGTGCAGCTTGAGGTTATTTTAGAACAAAAAAGGCTAAGGCTCGATCACGGACAAGCACATATTGCAGTGCGTGCAGGCCCAAGACCTGATGAAGGCGATTATATTGCTCAGCATTTGGCGCAGCTTTCATCGGGTTTATACGCTAATAAACGTTACATTAATAAATACGGTATGCCTAAATTATTAATTGATTTACAACAACATAACTTTGTATCGGGCGTGGCAGGTTTTAATGCCCGCGTGCCTTATTTTGCATGGGCTGATGAACATATTCCTGCATCGCAAATAAAGCTGCGAGTATCTGAAACTGCAGAAGCGACTCGTGCAATCATTAAAGGGCTAGGCATTGGCGGATTACAACATGACGTAGCGGCGCAATATCCTGATTTAGTGCCTATATTGCACAGTGAGTTAAGCTGGCCTACCGATGTATGGTTAGTCACGCATCACTTAGTGCATCGTACTGCTAAAGTACAAGCTTTTGCAGGGTTGTTAAAAACACACTTTAGTAAGTTAGCTGCTAATCAATAGTTTTAGCTGTATTTTAAATGATTATAGTATTTTTTTTACTTCTATTCCTAGGCGTTTAGCCAAGCGTACTAAGTTTGCTCTATCTAATTCAAGTACTCTTGCTGCTGCCGACCAGTTGTAGTTATGCTGTTTTAATTGCTCGGTAATTATGTTGTATTGCAACGATTCTACAGCTTGTTTTAAAGGTTGGTTGATTAAGGCGTTCGCTGTACTTCGGCTCTCTGCTATAGGGGGTTGCAGCGCACTCGGTGTTAAATCACAGTGCTCGCTTGTAATGGTTATTATTGGATTTTGCCATTGGCTTTGTTTTGCTTTTAGGGCGCTGCGGCTAATGACATGTTCAAGCTCGCGAACGTTACCTGGCCAGTTGTACTGATTAAGCAATGCTTGCGCTTCGGGGCTTAGTTTTAATTGTTTTATCCCTAATTTACGGGCTGTTTGCTCAATAAAATAACCAGCTAAGAGTGTTATGTCGTGCTCGCGTTTACTAAGTGGTGGCACAGTAATAGGGTAGACACTGAGGCGATGGTATAAATCGGCTCTAAAGCGACCTTGAGCTACTTCTTCTTTTAAATTTCTGTTGGTTGCAGCAACGACGCGTACATCTACGTACTTTGGCGTGTCTTCTCCTACCGTTTGTATTTCGCCACTTTGTAGCACTCGTAATAGTTTACTTTGCATGGCCAGGGGCAGTTCGCCAATTTCATCTAAAAATAACGTGCCGCCATCAGCTAATTGAAATTTACCTTGGCGCGAATTTTGTGCGCCTGTAAAAGCCCCTTTCGCATGACCAAAAAATTCACTTTCAGCAAGGCTTTCGGGAAGTGAGGCGCAATTTAAGTGAATAAGCGGTTGATCTTTTCGAGCTGAATTTAAGTGAATATTACGCGCAACAAGCTCTTTCCCTACCCCTGTTTCACCTAATATAAGCACGCTAAAGTTAGATGCTGCAACGAGTTTAATGTCGTTTTTAAGTGTTTGCATTAGCGGACTTTGGCCAATAATTTCACCGCCGTCCCGTGTTAATGCTTCACGATTTAGTTCTTGTACTAATGCACTTGAGTGCTGTGCATGCTGTTTGTAATGGGCAAGTTCTAAGGCCGTTTTAAAGTGCGCGCTACACAGCGTTTGTAAGGTATTGAGTGTATCAGCGCTTATGCTGTTAAATGCATTGGCGTTAAGGCTATCAAACGTAAGTACGCCAAGTAGCGCGTTTTTATCATAAAGAGGTAAACCTAAACATGCATGTACCGGTATGTCGCCGGTTTTAGCTAATAGCAATCCGTCGTATGGATCGGGTAGTGGGCAGTCGTGCGCAAATTGAAGCGCGAGTGTGCTTTTGCAAATAGCTTCTAGGCGAGGGTGTTCTACTATTTTAAATCGTCTGCCTAAACTGTCGGGCATTAATCCTTTAATTGCCAGGGGTTTTAATTGTTCGCCCTGAAGCACTAATAACGCACTTGCATCACTAGGAATAACCCGCTCAACCGTTGCTAGTAATTGATCAAAGCTATGCTCGTGTAGTGTACTTTGAGCAAGCTCTAGAGCAACTTGTGTAAGGTTGAATTGCTGGTTCACGTCAAAATGACCTATTTGTGTTTTTATGAGTTAATTTATAGTAGGTCATAAAGACTCACACTGTAAAGTGATTTAATTTAACTTGTTGAATTTAATTAATTAAACTTATTGGCACAGTATGTGTAATAGCTAAGTAACGTAGTTAGTTACAGAGATCGCCATGAACACACTAATGCTGAATAATTTAAATAATCAAACACAGTTTAGTTCACTGCATGAGGCACTAGCGTGTGCTGAATACTTTTTTGCTCAGTATGGTGTAGGGCAGGAAATAAAATAATGCGCCCTATAAACTTAACAGAGCCAATGCCAGCACGCGTTGCTATTCATCAAGTATCTCAATGGCCGTTATGGATGCTAGCTTTTAGGCCTTTCTTTTTAGGCGGTGGCTTATTGGCATTTTTGTCAGTGGGGTATTGGCTACTTATTTTAACAGGCCATACAAGTTGGCACTTATCGATACCTGCGACATTATGGCACGCGCACGAAATGCTGTTTGGCTTTGCAGGAGTTGTAGCTGTTGGCTTTTTACTTACCGCAGCACAAACGTGGACAGGCGTGCCGAGCATAAGTGGCAAAGCCCTTATGTGGCTTACGTTTATATGGCTTGCAGCGCGCTTAGCATTTTTTGTAGCACTGCCAGATATTACTCATTTTAATTTATATGCTGCACTTACATTACAAGTTATTTGGTGGCTAGGCGCCATAACCGCGTTGGCTAATATGTTATTAAAAGCCAATAGCAAAAGTAACTATCCGTTTTTAGCTATTTTAGCTGTGCTTTGTGGGCTCAATGTATTGTATTTAATACTTGTTTTACAACAAAACATGCAGCTTGCACTTGGTGTGGTTGATACCGCAGTACTGGTAATTACTTTACTAGTTGGCATTGTTGCGGGCCGCGTTTTACCATTTTTTACCGCTAAAGGTCTAGGTTTAGCCGCACAAGTTCGCACTCCTAAAATAGATAAAGCGGTGATGTATTTATCTATTGTGGCTATCACTTTATTTTTCATCAACAAGTTGTTTTTGAACACGATTAATCCTGCGTTAGTTGTTGCAACTGTTGCTGCGCTTCACCTGCTTAGGGCTGGTTGTTGGTGGGATAGCAAGGTATTGAGAGTGCCGTTGTTATGGTCTTTACATTTTTCCTACTTAGCGTTAGGCGTAGGGTTAATGATGGTTGCATTTAGCTTTTATAGCAGTGCAATGCAATTTAAAGATGCGCTGCACTTAATCACTATTGGCACAATAGGTATGATGATTTTAGCAATGATGACGCGTGTATCGCATGGTCATACAGGGCGTACACTCGCTATTCCTCATTACATGGCTGTTGCTTTTGCACTTGTGTTAGTAGCCGCTATTACTCGCTCATTACTCCCTTTTGTTATTAGGCCTCACCTTGCTTGGCAAATAAGTGCTTTGCTGTGGTTAGTGGCTTTTTCATTATTTTTAATTCACTGCACACCTATATTAACGCGGCGTCGTGTTGATGGGCGCCGTGGTTAGTTTACCTATAGGAAAACACATATGTTATCTGATAAAACCATTGAGATCGTAAAAAGTACTGTTCCGTTATTAGCGCAGGCGGGTACGGTTGTTACCAATCATTTTTATAAGCGTTTATTTAGTCATAATCCTGAGCTTAAAAATATTTTTAATATGGCGAACCAAGATACAGGTCGTCAGCAATTTGCACTTTTTAATGCATTGGCTGCGTATGCACAAAATATTGATAATTTAGCTGTATTAAAAGAAGCGCTAACACGTATTAATCATAAGCATACAAGCTTGAATATTTTACCTGAGCATTACCCTATTGTAGGTGCACACTTAATTGGTACGCTTAAAGAGCTTCTTCCTGAGCAATTTACTCCCGATGTTGAATACGCTTGGCGCGAAGCTTACGGCGTACTTGCTGATATCTGTATAACCGAAGAAGCTGCTTTGTATGAGCACAGTAAAAATAAACACGGTGGTTGGGCGGGAACTCGCCAATTTAAAATAACCAACAAACAGGCTGAATCAGAACTAGTAACAAGCTTTACACTTACGCCAGTTGATGGCGAAGCTGTTATTACACATAAACCAGGACAGTATTTAGGTATTAAAGTTAAGCCAGAGGGCGCTGAATATGAAGAAATTCGCCAGTATTCTATTTCGCAAAAAAGTAACGCTAAAAACTACCGTATTAGTGTTAAAAAAGAGCTACAGCCAAAGCCTGGTATGGTGTCTAATTATTTACACTCATTAGAGCAAGGCACTATTGTTGAGTTATACCCGCCGGCAGGAGACTTCTTTTTACGCAATAACACAAACCCAGCGGTACTCATTTCAGCAGGTGTTGGGCAAACACCAATGCTGGCTATGCTTGAAACGTTATTAAGTGACAACTCTAATCAAGAGATTATGTATTTACATGCCTGCGAAAATAATCAGCAGCACTCGTTTTCAAAATATTTATATGATCTAACAGCACAGAATAACCGCTTGAAAACAATAACGTGGTTTAACCAAGCGGCAGGGGGCGCTGACTTTACTGGGTTAATGAACTTAAGCGTAATAGAAACACAGCTACCATTAAGTAATGGCGACTTTTATTTATGTGGTCCTGTCGGTTTTATGGCATTTATAAAAAACCAGTTACTTGAACTAGGTGTTAAAGACGAGCAGATTCATTATGAAGTGTTTGGCCCGCATGAAGACTTGTAATAACGCTTTAAAATAGAAAAAGGCGTGCAGCGATATGCTGCACGCCTTTTTTATAAACTTTAAAGTGCCTTATAATTCTTTACAGGTCACACCTTTAAGTACTGTAGTAAGCTCTTTTTTAGGATAGTAAAGCTCGCATTGGTTATTACGTAGTTGCAAAATAAACTTCTCAGATTTTATATTATGCGCGCCCATAATTACTCTGCCATCAGACCCTTTACTCATTGCATGATCAATTAGCAGTTCGCTACGTTTAGTAAATACGGAATCGGAAAGTGTTACTAATGCGCCTCCCTTAGCTTGTTGAATTGCCTGTTGTAGTGTTGCAATAACGCTGGGATTAACGCTCGTTAATATAGCGGGTTTAGCGGGTTTAGCGGGTTTAGCGGGCTCACTATTTACACTTTGGCATCCTCCCAAAGCGAATAAGGTAGCTAATGGGAGTAATAATTTAGCCATTACCTTTCCTCACTCAGTGTTGGCCAAGTTAAGTCCATATTACGCTGGGTAAATTGCTCAGGCATATTTAAAGGAATGAGAGATTCACGAGAGCTTGAAAAAGTAGCTGGCTCTGCTTTTGCAGCAGCCGTTCTAATTGGGCAACTGCCATTTTCAACATGAAACAATGCGGTGGCTAAAACGGCCTCGTCACTGTCGCCTAACTGATGATCAAAGTCGTCCTCAATTTCACAACCTTGAACATCAGCATCAAATTGTGGCGTAGGGGTTGGTGTAAAACCCGCAGCGTATTCGCCAAATCCTTTGCTATTTACCCCACTAAATTGAATAGTGTAATAGGTTGTTGCGCAGTTATGAGTTGGGGTAAAGCCATAGGGCTTACCGCAGGTTGTATCGCCAATTAAAATAACTTCTGCGTCTATACCTTTTAAACCATTAATAAAAGCTTCTGATGCCGAACAGGTGCCTGATGTGCTTAATACATAAACCTTCGATAAGTTTAAATCAGGTAGGTTTTCACCTGTGCTAAAAAAAGTAGAGTAATCTATTTCTTCATCAATAAATGGAAAAGGCGAATCAACGGGTTGTTTATCGTTTTGTTGAGTTTGATAATAAAAGCGGTTGTTAACGTTGGCATTACCGGCAACCATATAAGCCAATTGTGCCGACAGTGCTAATAAACCACCACCGTTATATCTAAAGTCGATTACAAGCTCATCAATACCATCGGTTTTAAACTTATTTACTGCATCAATAAGCCCTTCTTGGGCAATGCTTATATGACTATTAAATTGCATGTAACCCACGCTTGAACCATTTGCGGTTGTAATCGTTTTAACATTTTGAACCGGTGTTTGTTCAATATTGCCAGCGGTTACATTAAATGTTTTTTCGGCGCCATCGTTACTGCGTACAACAATAGTATGTGAGTCGCCGTTAGTAGGACTAAATAAGCCTTCGTTAAGCGTATCTACACCCGACTGTGTATTGGTATTAATGCTAACACCGTCAACTGAAAGTACAGTATCACCACGTTGAAAGCCTATTTGGCTTGCAGGTGAATCATCTTCAAGATAAGCGACGCGTAAAATACGGTCGGCTGTATCGCCAATAAACGCCCAATTTATACCGTAACCAGAAGTAACGCCCGATTGCGCTTCTTGAAAGTAATCTTCAGTAGGTTCTGAAAAATGAAAGTTATCTTTTTTTGCCCCTGAGTCGGTAAGCTGCTCTGTTTTTAATTGGGCAAAATAATCGGCTACTGTGGCAAAGCTTTCAGGATCGTTATCGGCAATCTCATCATACCAAAGGTAGGTTTCGTCGCTCCAAGAGCGAAGCCAGAGTTTTTCGTAAAGGGCAGAACCGGCTTGATCTGGGTAAGGCTCGTTGGTATTAAAGGGATCGTTACCCGTACGCGGGGTTTCGCAAAAGTTTTTTAAATCGTTAGAGGGTTCAAATACACCCGCAGTCCATGTTGGACTGCTACTAACAGGTGTTGTAACTACAGGGGCTGAGTCGATGCCGCTACCACCGCCGCCACAACCGGTCAAAGCAAAGCCCGCAAATGCAGTGAAAATGGCAAGCGAGGTTTTATTATTTTTAAACATAGGTAAGGGCTTTTTTGTAAATAAGTTGTTTAAAATATTACAACACTCGCTCGTTTATTCAACATTTATAACTTTGATTTATGTAAATGAGTGTTAAAGCTTAGAGCTTACTCGCACTACTTGTATCTGCGAATGCTTGCTTTTGCCATGCATTAAATAACTTTTGCTGTTTATCAGAGATTTTTAAACCGTATGTTTTTTGCATGTAAGCGTAGGTGTCAGCTATACGTTTTCGTGCATAAACAGGCGGTTCAACTACACGTTGCTTAAAGTTTACTTTTACTTCGCAACGACCATATTGTGTGGCGTTTTCGCTAAGCATACCAAAACGATAATTAGAGCGATCGGCATTAATTTCGCCAATAGCTGGCGCTAAGTTATTTATATCAGCTTCCATTTTTCTAAATTTAGCACTTACTTTACGGCAGTTTTTACGCCCGCCATCTTGCCAGCATTGTAGCTGGTGACCAAATTCCCACGCCGGAACAATGTGCTCCCACTCAATGCGTAGTGCTCGCACATTTACTTTGCCTGAGCGGGTAAGGGTATTTCGAGGAATGTAACCACAGTTAGACGGATCAGGAACGAGTTTTTTGCCTTCTTTTTTAATGTCGCAACCGCAGTAAATGCTTTTGGCGTTGTCAGGTAGGGTTTTAATTAAATGTCTTTTAGCCGTTGAAAAACGGGTAAATTGTTCGGCTGATACCGAAGCGCACACACAACAAGCCAATAAGGCCAGAATAAATCGAGTCATATCCATCACAAATGTGAACTACAGGAATAGGCAGTTTAAAGCCTTGAAGATAAAAGATAAAGTTAACTTAAGGCCTACGCTTATATTACTAAAAAGTGCCTGATTAATTTTTTACTCAAAGTTATTTTCACTATTCATTTATTTCTCACTATTTATCGTATTTTAACCACACAAGGTTACCCGGTAAGGAGTATGCTTAAAGCTTACTCAATATGAGGATTTGGATTGCAAATGAAATTTGTTGATTATTATGCAGTGCTTGGAATATCGCCTGATGCAGATGATAAAGCGGTTAAAGTAGCTTATAAAAAGTTAGCCAGAAAATATCACCCAGATGTAAGCAAAGAGCCTCAAGCAGAAGATAAGTTTAAAGAAATAGCAGAAGCTTACGAAGTCATTCATAACAAAGAAGAACGTGTAAAATACGACGAGTTACGTCGTCACCAACAAAATCGTGCTCGTCAACAGCAAGGCCATTATGGTGGTAACAATGCCTCTTCGCAAAGTAATTACCAGCAAAGCGATCCTCAAACCGACCAAGAGTTTTCTGACTTTATTAATTCAATGTTTGGCGGGGCTGGTGGATTCGATCGTTCCGGGCAAAGCAGAAGTAACGCCGCTCGCGCGCAAAAAGGACAAGATGTGGAAATAGAGTTCCTAATTTTTCTTGAAGAGACTTTAGTTGATACCGTGAAGCCTGTTGAGTTTATGTTACCGCAGCGAGACAGCAGTGGCCGTGTTACTGAAATTAAAAAATCACTTAAAGTGAAAATTCCTGCAGGCTCAGTAAATGGCGAGCGAATTCGACTAAAAGGGCAAGGCGGATTAGGGTCAGCGAATGGGCAAGATGGCGACTTGTATTTACAAATTAGTTTAGTGCCTCACCCATTATTTGATGTTGAGGGTCATAACCTAAATATAGTTGTCCCTCTTGCACCATGGGAAGCGGCTCTTGGTACAAAGCTAAATTTACCTACGTTGACAGGTAATATCCAATTAACTATTCCTTCTAATAGTCAGTCTGGTCAACGCTTACGTATTAAAGGTAAGGGGTTAATGAGTAAAAAAGCTAAAGGTGACTTATTTGCCGTGCTTAAAATTGTTAATCCAACATCTGTTGATGATACCAGTAAAAAACTTTGGGAAGAATTAGCCGAAAAAGCTCACTTTGATCCCCGTAATAACTGGAGCAAGCCATAATGCAAATTATCGTGACACAAAAAGACGATTTACTTACTAGCAAAGAGCTATGTTTGAGCAGTGGTATTAGCGAAGCAATTTTATATGAGCTAGTTGAGCATAATATTGCGGTTCCAATTGAGGGGGATCATGTTACGCAGTGGCAATTTACGGTATCTGCAGTGACCTTAGTTAAAAAAGCGGCCCGTATCCAACATGACTTTTCGTTAGATTGGTCGGCAATAGCTTTAGTTTTACAATTGCTGGGTGAGCGTGATGAGTTGATTTTCGAAAACGAAATGTTAAAGCGACATTTGAGTCGATTTAAGCACTTGGAATAAAATAAGCCCTAGGCTTATTTACTCTTTGATAAGTGGGCGCTAGCTCTCAAAAACCAATATGACTACTTTGATTTATTCTTATTTTTAATTCGGATAAATCGTTTTAGTCGTATATTTTGTATAAGTAGTAATATTCCACTTAAACAAAAAAGTACACTGGTTGCTGAAAAGCTAATAAGCAGTGGATTATTAAAATTCTCTCGCTCATCGTAATCCATAATATGTAACATCCAAAAAAAGTCGAATATTCGCCATAGCGTGCTGCGAACGGTGACAACTTTGCCGTTATTTTCTGACAAGTACAGTGTTGTGTTAAATGTGTCGTCAAATTGGACCTGCCATACATTGGTTTTATATCCGACTTCCCGCGTACCTTGCTTTAGTAGTACAGCGCTTGTTACTTGAGCGTCAATAAGTAAGTGTGCTTTAGCATTTGCGGTAATTTGTATTTTAGTTGGCGGCTCAAATGGTCGGCCTGTTATGCCATTGAAGCTTTGCTGCTCGTTATTACTAAAGACAGTAATAAGTGGTGTAGTTAAGAAGTTCTCAAAAATTATTTGTGTTGGATTAACCACCTGAGAGGCAATATCGTCAAGGGAGGCAACATAATCAGCCTGCGTAAATGGGTTATTAAGAGTACGTGTTGCAAGATGCTCCCCATGAACTTTATCAAGAGGGATTGCACTCATAATTAAACCACCTAGTAACCATGCTAAAATTTGTAATGCTAATAAATAACCTAACCATTTATGTAACTTGCGAGCATGTTTAAATATTTTTTTATTCATGTTTTAGTCTTATTATTTTTAGAGGCTAGTTTATTACATTAATGGGATAAGTTACTGCGACATTTTGTCGCAGTTTAAACTATAGCTTACTGTAATCATTTAAAAATAAAAAAGATTACACTTAAATTCCTAACATGACTTATCTGTTTAATTGAGCTAGATGTTTGATATCCAGCTAGCTTTAAATGCTAAAAAATACTTAAAAGCTGCGAAATATCCATATAAAGTGGTTAATAGAGCATAGTTGATTTGGTATAACGGTAAAACTGCGTTAAAGTTTGCAATGAAATTATTAGAGGATAAATACGAAACGATGTCGGAAATTCAATTTTTAAATGTAGATCTTGAGCTTGAATCAAAGCAAGATATTAGTTTGCTAGTGGCGGACTTGAAAAAAGTCGCGACGATTTTACATTATGACAAAGACGAATACCGTCAACTAGCGCGTATTGAAGCTACAGGTGAGGTGAGCACACCTGATAAAGCCATAAACCATATATGTGAGCTTATTGAATCGTGTTCGCGTAACGCGCTAAAGCAATGGTTAAGCTGTTCACGTAGAACGTTTGATATTGGTTTTGAATCAGGGACTTCTCCTAAGTGCTTTAATCAAGCCTTAGATGCAGATACATTATTGCGTATATCTGCGATTGGTGCGGGTATGGAAATTACTATTTACCCAATCGAAAAGTAACTATCTTCGCTCTACGACTGCTGCGGTCATTTTTGATACGCAGCACAGCTCATTGCGGCTATTTGTAATTTTTATTTCCCACACTGAACTACGTTTACCTATATGAAATGCTCTTGCCGTTGCTGTTAAAGTGCCGTTGCGAGATGCTTTTAAATGACTTGCGCTAATCTCCTGCCCCACGCAGTAAAATTTTGTAAAATCGACAACAAAGTTAGCGGCATAGCTGGCAACTGTTTCGGCAAGTACAACGTTAGCACCGCCGTGAACCATGCCCATTGGGTTATGATGCTCAGGAATTGCCGGCATTGTGGCAACCAAATAATCATCGCCAATTTCTGTGACTTCTATCCCCATAGTTTTCATTAATGTTCCTTGGCCATTAACGCCTTGCTCTAACTGCTTGCACAGCTCTAAGGTGATGGGCTGGTACCAAATACTCATAATGTCTCCTTTGCATTTTTAATCATTTATAAACTTAGCTTTAGTTATATCCCTAAAATGTACACAAGTGAAATTACTTTAGCTATTTTAAGGCTTAATTTAAATTTGCGATTTTTATTTAACTGTATATACTCACAGTTAAATGTACTGTATGGAAAACCAGTTGTATGCGACCATTAACGAACCGCCAAGCTCAAATACTCGAACTAATTAAAGTTTTTATTAAAGACACTGGTATGCCTCCTACACGTGCTGAAATAGCGCAAACATTAGGTTTTAAAAGTGCCAATGCTGCTGAAGAACATTTAAAAGCACTTGCTAAAAAAGGCGCAATTAAAATGAAACCAGGTGCAAGCCGTGGTATTCAATTAATTGAAGAAGAAGAGCCAGAACAATTAGGTTTACCGCTTATAGGGCGTGTTGCTGCTGGTTCACCTATTTTGGCGCAAGAGCACGTTGAAAGTCACTGTAAAATCGATCCATTAATGTTTAAACCGGCTGCAGATTTTTTACTACGCGTTAACGGTATGAGCATGAAAGATATTGGTATTATGGATGGTGATTTACTTGCTGTACATCGTACTCAAACCGCTGAAAATGGACAAGTTGTTGTTGCTCGCCTAGACGAAGACGTAACTGTAAAACGTCTTGAGAAAGCGGGTCGTAAAGTATTACTTCATGCTGAAAACGACGATTTTGACTCTATTGAAGTAGATCTTGAGAATGAGTCTTTTAATATTGAAGGCTTAGCCGTTGGCGTTATAAGAAACGCTGATTGGATGTGACTTTAAAAATAGCTTTTAAATAAGCAGTTTTATAAATGCGTACTAATTAGTACGCATTTTTGTTTTAAAATTTGTACTAAAAAATAGGGCGTAAACAGCCCACTGACTATTTAAGCTGTAAACTTTTTTGCACTTATATTTTCCCCCTCCGAATGCGTTAAACCCCTTTGTTTTGCTCATATTTTGAACTTCCTGTTGCCCAGTTGATTACCGATTTTTTATTAATTATTCAATATCACCTGATTGTTTTTTATACTAAAACTTGCTTGTTGTTCGTTTTTTAGCTAATTGTTAATGTGCTGAGCTAATAATAACTCACAGCTTTTTAGTTTTGAGAACACACAATATACACAAACTCGTTGTTGGCGCAGCAAAACCAATCAATATTAAATAAGATTGGCTAAAAAAATAAAAATAACGAATTGGCGTTTAAGCCGTATGCCTCTTCGCTTTGCATTCGCAATAGCATCAAAGGAGCCGTCACATGGGTAAACTGACCTCTACCTTGTGGCTTATATTATGTGTTTTTTCGCACCCAGTTTTGGCTAACAGCCAATACAATATGCGCAAAGGCGTAACCGATATAAGCAATAATGTATATCAGCTGCACATGACCATATTTATAATATGTTGTGTGATTGGGGTGATAGTGTTCGCAATTATGTTTTGGGCACTTATTCATCACCGTAAATCTAAAGGGGCTGTACCTGCCCAATTTCACGAAAGCACTAAAGTAGAAATACTTTGGACTGCAATTCCGTTTGTTATTTTAATTGCTATGGCAGTACCAGCCACTAAAACCTTAATTGCAATGGAAGATGCCAGCAAAGCTGATCTCACTATTAAAATTACGGGTTCGCAATGGAAATGGCATTATGAATATATGGGCGAAGATGTAGAGTTCTACTCTATTTTATCTACCCCGCAAGATGAAATAGCGAATCTTGCAGATAAAAACCCTAACTACTTACTTGAGGTTGATAAGCCTCTTGTACTGCCAATAAATCAAAAAGTACGATTTTTAATGACTTCTGATGATGTTATTCACTCTTGGTGGGTACCTGATTTTGCAGTTAAAAAAGATGCGAACCCCGGCTTTATAAATGAAACATGGACGAACATAAACGAAGAAGGTACTTACCGAGGCCAATGTGCTGAGTTGTGTGGTAAAGACCATGGCTTTATGCCCGTTGTGGTGGTCGCTAAATCTGAAGCTGATTTTAAAACATGGCTTGCAGATGCAAAGCAGGCTAAACAAAAAGCAGCATTAGCAGATGCCGCATTACTTGATAAAACCCTCCCAAAAGAAGAGTTAATGACTTTAGGCGAACAAGTATATATGGCTAATTGTGCTGCATGTCATCAACCTACAGGCATGGGGTTACCGGGTGTATTTCCTGCACTTAAAGGCAGCCCGATAGTGCTTGGCGATATAAAAGATCACATTGATGTAGTTATCCATGGACGACCCGGTACGGCAATGCAAGCATTTGCCAAACAGTTATCTATAAAGCAATTAGCTGCGGTTATTACTTATAAACGTAATGCGTGGGGTAATGATACGGGTGATGTTATTCAACCGAGTCAAATACAGGCAGCTCTTGATGCCAAAGTGGAGGCGAACTAATGAGTAGCATAGTAGAACAATCTAACGCCAATGAAGCTCATCATGCTCATCACCCAGCTAAAGGTTTTAAACGCTGGCTTTACACAACTAATCATAAAGATATAGGTAGTTTATATTTAATTTTTTCGCTGACCATGTTCTTAATTGGTGGTGGAATGGCCATGGTGATCAGGGCTGAATTATTTCAACCAGGTTTACAGTTGGTCGACCCTCACTTTTTTAATCAAATGACCACAGTGCATGGTTTAATTATGGTGTTTGGTGCGGTTATGCCCGCCTTTACAGGCCTTGCTAACTGGATGATACCACTCATGATTGGCGCGCCAGATATGGCATTGCCAAGAATGAATAACTGGAGCTTTTGGATTTTACCGTTTGCGTTTTTAATCCTATTGGCATCGTTATTTATGCCTGGTGGGGGCCCTGCATTTGGCTGGACTTTTTATGCACCACTGTCTACAACATACAGTAATGATAATACTGCATTGTTTGTATTTGCCGTACATATTATGGGGATTAGCTCAATAATGGGCGCAATCAATGTGATTGTAACCATAGTGAACTTACGTGCCCCCGGCATGACATGGATGAAGTTGCCCTTATTTGTATGGACGTGGTTAATTACTGCCTTTTTATTAATAGCCGTAATGCCAGTACTTGCAGGGGCTGTCACTATGGTACTTACCGATAAGTACTTTGCGACGAGCTTTTTTGATGCCGCAGGC
This sequence comes from Pseudoalteromonas sp. SR43-2, assembly GCF_014163885.1. NCBI lineage: Bacteria > Pseudomonadati > Pseudomonadota > Gammaproteobacteria > Alteromonadales > Pseudoalteromonadaceae > Pseudoalteromonas > Pseudoalteromonas sp. SR43-2. Next base: position 17,685 of record NZ_JACJED010000020.1, read on the forward strand.
GGTGGCGACCCGGTGATGTTCCAACACATTTTTTGGTTTTTTGGTCACCCTGAAGTATACATTATGATTCTTCCTGCCTTTGGCATTATATCTACAATAGTACCTACCTTTTCTCGTAAAAAACTTTTTGGCTATGCCTCAATGGTATACGCCACATCCTCCATAGCACTATTGAGCTTTATTGTATGGGCTCATCATATGTTTACCACTGGGATGCCGGTCGCTGGCGAGTTGTTTTTTATGTACGCGACCATGCTTATATCGGTACCTACAGGAGTAAAAGTATTTAATTGGGTTGCCACAATGTGGAAAGGCTCAATAACTTTTGAGGTGCCAATGCTTTTTAGTATTGCGTTTATTTTGCTGTTTACCTTGGGTGGTTTTTCGGGATTGATGCTGGCAATTACACCTGCTGATTTTCAATATCACGATACTTATTTTGTAGTGGCGCACTTTCATTATGTATTAGTAACAGGGGCTGTATTTTCGATAATGGCAGGGGCTTATTACTGGCTGCCCAAATGGACAGGCAACATGTTTAATATCACGTTAGCTAAATGGCATTTTTGGCTATCGCTGGTGAGTGTGAACGTACTGTTTTTTCCTATGCATTTTGTGGGGCTTGCCGGTATGCCGCGTCGAATTCCCGATTACGCTCTTCAATTTGCCGACTTTAACGCAATCATAAGTATTGGTGGGTTTGCCTTTGGTTTATCGCAATTGTTGTTTGTAGCTGTGGTAATTAAATGCGCGCGTGGCGGTGATAAAGTGCCTGCAAAAGTATGGGAAGGGGCAGAAGGCCTTGAGTGGGAAGTTGACTCTCCAGCGCCATATCATACTTTTTCTACGCCGCCGGTTATTAAGTAATGACACACGCACCGCTACTCAAACGTTTGGTACTTATTTGCATAGGCATGTTTGCCTTTGCCTTTGCTTTAGTACCTTTGTATGACGTGTTTTGTGATGTAACAGGGCTTAATGGAAAGCCTTCGCTTGAGCAAGCAGAGCAAAGTACACAAATAGTACAAAACCGAGAAGTTGGCGTTAGCTTTACTACTCACGCACAAAGTGGTGCACCGTTTGAAGTTAAATCAAAAGAATACAGTGTAGTGGTAAAACCCGGTGCAATGCGTGAAGTAATGTTTAGTGCTAAAAATAATAGCAATCTGGATAAAGTAATGCAGGCTGTACCATCAGTCTCGCCAGGTAAAGCGGCAAAGTATTTACATAAAATAGCTTGTTTTTGCTTTGATCAGCAACCTCTAAAAGCAGGGGATGAGCTTGAATTTAAATTACTTTTTTATGTTGATACCGCATTGCCAAGCGACATTGAAGAATTAACTTTATCTTATACCGTATTTGATATTAGTGAACAGCTGGTGGCAAGTAATAACTAGCTTTTTAAACTAGTGTGAAACTAGGAGTAAATAAAATGAATCAAGAATATGAGCATTATTACGTACCTGAGCAAAGCCCGTGGCCTATTGTAGGTGCTGTTGCATTGTTTTTTATTGCAGTAGGGGCAGGCTTGACTGTTATGAGTGTAGGTAAAGAAGGTGGTAGCGGGGTTTATCTGCTTAATGCCGGTATTGCTGTGCTTGTGTATATGTTGTTTAGCTGGTTTAAAAATGTAATTAGTGAATCGGACCAAGGTTTGTACTCAGCACAAATGGATCGCTCTTTTAGACAAGGTATGAGCTGGTTTATTTTTTCTGAAGTTATGTTTTTTATGGCCTTTTTTGGTGCGCTTTTTTATGCACGGGTATTGTCGGTACCTTGGCTTGGAGGTGCAGGCAATAATGCAATGACTAACGAGGTTTTATGGCCAACTTTTGAAGCTGTTTGGCCGCTAGTTTCAACACCTGCTGGCGAAACTACTCAGGCTATGGGCTGGCAAGGCTTACCACTTATAAATACCTTAATACTGCTTACTTCCTCAGTTACTTTACATTTTGCCCACGTAGCGATGGAAAACAATAAACGTACTCCACTTAAGGTTTTTTTAGGCGCTACTATTTTATTGGGTGTTTGCTTTTTAGGGCTGCAAGTTGAGGAGTACATGCATGCATATAATGACCTTAATCTAACGCTAGATGCGGGTATTTACGGTAATACGTTCTTTTTATTGACTGGTTTTCATGGCATGCATGTAACGCTAGGAACCGTACTTTTATTTGTAATATTTTTACGGATATTAAAAGGGCACTTTACTAAAGATAAGCACTTTGCTTTTCAAGCAGCTGCTTGGTATTGGCACTTTGTTGATGTGGTGTGGCTGTGTTTGTTTGTATTTGTATATGTGCTGTAGCGTTTATTGGCGAATTATTTGCTTTAATAAAACCAAGTTTAAGCGCTGCAATAACAACAACTAAAACAACGACCGAAAACAATACGCGACGACCTAAAAAGTGAGACATAGGTCGTCCCCCTGTTTTCCCTGACACCATAATAAACAATGCTCTAAATAAGTTAAAAAGTATAAATATTAACAACAGTACGATAATAATTTTAATAATCACTGAGTTGACCCTTTATGCAGTTAGTTTTATGGCACAAACAAAAGCTTAGCTCACTAATCACACTTTGTATGGTTGTGGTTGTTGTACTTGTGTGTGTGCGATTAGGGTTTTGGCAGTTGGAGCGAGGTGAGCAAAAGCAGCAACAACTAACCGCCATAGCTAAGCAACAGACTCGTGGTGTGATGAGCTGGTCTCAATTACTTAACTTGCCTGATAGCTGGAACAAAACTGGTGTATTGGTTGAGTTAAAAGGGCGGTTTGTACAAAACCAATATTGGCTTTTAGATAATCAAGTTTATAACGGACAAGTAGGGTACGACTTACTTGCTTTACTAAAGCCAGATAGCGAAGAAAAAGTGATTTTAGTTAATTTAGGATGGGTAAAAGCGCCTATATCTAGAGATACACTGCCAAAGGTTACTCTGCCTACAGGTGTTTTTATTCTTAAAGCGCAAATAAAAGAAAATAACTTAAGTAGCTTTACGCTTGAAGATAAAACTACAAATAACGACTTACCTACAAGAATCCAATCTATCGACTTGAATATGCTGAGCACTCAAAGCCAGCAATCATTAATTAATTTTATGGCTTACAGACAAGGTACTGGTGATGAGATTGCAACACCTCATTATGAGGCCGTTGTTATGAGCCCTCAAAAGCATAATGCCTACGCTTTGCAATGGTTTTTAATTGCTATTGCATGTGCTGTTGTGGCTATTTTTGCGAGTAAAAAAAGGACACATAATGAAAAATAATCCCCTATTGTTGTTTGTGGGTTGCTGCGCTATCCCATTAATTTTGGCATATGGCGCATTAAAGTTTGATTGGTTGCCTACTGCAATTACTAATAATGGCGAGTTTTTAAGCCAAGAAATAAAACTTAAAAATTGGCCGAAAAATAATCCCAAACAATGGACTATCGCACTTAATTATTCAAACGAATGTAACACCCCATGCAGCGAACAACTCAATGCACTTAATAACTTATATGTGGCACTTGGTAAAAACCAAGGCAAGGTTGATATGGCTGTAATGGGAAGTCCCGACAATAAAAATCTACCATGGAAAATTATTACCGAGCAACAGAGTTTAAATCCTGCAAGTTTATATTTAATTGATCATATGGGGTTAGTGGTACTTGAATATCCCTTTAAGGTCGAGCCACAAGAAAACCGTTTAGTACAAAAAGGGTTATTAAAAGATCTAAAAAAATTACTTAACTATTCTCGTTCTAGCTAACTAAGTTGAGCTTAAGTTGGAGTATCTGATGTATAAAAATTATAAAAACTTAGTATTAATAACAGGATTACTCGCTTTGATTGTAGTTGCTTTAGGTGCATACACCCGCTTAAGTGATGCAGGATTAGGGTGCCCTGATTGGCCAGGTTGTTATGGCTTTTTAACGGTACCTAAGCATGAGGCTGACATAGCCTTAGCAACTCAAAGCTACCCCGATATGATGTTCGAAACCGCAAAAGCGTGGAAAGAAATGATTCATCGCTACTTTGCAGGTGCTTTAGGTTTACTTATTTTAGGTTTATTTGTGTTGGCTTTTTTAAAACGCCAATATCCAACTACGCCAGTTAAATTGCCTTTGGCTTTACTTCTACTAGTGGTGTTTCAGGCTGCCCTTGGTATGTGGACAGTAACCATGAACCTTCAGCCGCTTATTGTAATGGGGCACTTATTAGGTGGCTTTAGTATTTTGTCACTTATAACGCTTTTATATTTACGGCTAACCGCAAAACCTATTATGGGTGGTGATAGCGGCGCAAAACGCTATTTTGGTTTAAGTTTAGTAGCGCTCAGTGTATTAATTATCCAAATTGCACTTGGTGGTTGGCTGGCTGCAAATTACGCCGCTCCTCATTGTAGTGGTTTGCCATTGTGTAATAACGCACAACCGTTTTCATTGAGTAGCGTATTTCAATTACCACTTGAGCATAGTAATTATGAGTTTGGTGTGTTATCGCAGCAAGCGCGTATGTCTATTCATTTATTACACCGCATTTTGGCACTGGTTACTTGCATCGTTCTGGCGCTAATTATGTGGAAAATATACAGCCAAGCGTACTCTAAAAAAATTAAAAATTGCGTGGTGAGCGTATTGCTTACCCTGCTTTGCCAAATTAGCTTAGGGCTTATTTTAGTACATTGGCATATTCCGTTGGGAGTTGCATTGGCGCATAACTTGATGGCTGCCATACTATTATTAAGCATGGTTAGGTTGTGTTATTACCTAAAATCACGCACATAAAGGGGAAATATAATGGCACTTATAATTGATAAAAAAATACTGCTACCCGTTAATGCTCAATCGCTAATTTCGCGTACTCATAATTTGCTGCAAGACTACTTAGCAATTAGTAAATTTAAAGTGGTAGCCATGCTGGTACTAACAGCTTGGGTTGGTTTAGCGCTGGCTCCTGATGTAGGGCGAGGTATGGCTGTACAGTTTATTAGCTTGTTAGGTATAGGGCTACTTTCTGCTGCTGCAGCGGTTATTAATCATGTGGTTGATAGTGAGATAGACTCAAAAATGGCAAGGACTCGTCATCGCCCTGTGGCTAAAGGGCGTTTAAGTAAAACACATGCGCTTAGTTTTGCAGCTGTTATTGGGGTTGCGGGTTTTATTATGCTGATGGTGTGGGCTAATACCTTAACCGCTATATTAACGTTATTTGCATTGGTAGGTTATGCATTTGTTTATACATCATTTTTAAAGCGTGCTACACCGCAAAATATTGTTATAGGTGGGTTGGCTGGCGCAATGCCTCCATTATTAGGTTGGGTGTCAGAAACAAACCAAATGGCAGCAGCCCCTTGGTTACTTGTAATGATAATATTTACCTGGACTCCGCCACACTTTTGGGCGCTGGCTATAGCACGAAAAAGTGATTATGAACGCGCTAAAATTCCTATGTTACCAGTAACCCATGGAATCGACTTTTGTAAAACGTGCGTCGTTGCCTACTCCGTTTTACTCGCTGTTGTTTGCGTATTGCCTTATTTAATTGGTATGTCTGGATTAATATATTTAATAGGTGCGTGTGTATTAAATGCAGTGTTTATATATAAAGCCGTCAAATTAAAGATTGCTGGAAATGATGAGACTGCAATGGACTTATTTCGTTTTTCGATTATTCATTTAATGGTACTCTTTGTAATCTTATTTATAGATAAATGGCTCCCTTTATGAAGCAGTTATGGCTTGGATTAATTGTTGTTTTAGTTTTGTTTTTATCAGCATGCTCAAATGAAAATAGTCCGCCAGATGTAGATGCATTAGTTTACGAAAATGCAAAGCCACTGTCTGATTTTACGTTAAATGATCAGCGTGGTGAATTAGTGACTAAGCAACAATTTGTAGGACAGTGGAATTTAGTATTTTTAGGCTACACAAGCTGTCCAGATATTTGTCCATTAACACTTGCTAAGTTAAATGCTGTTTATAAAAACTTACAGGCAGATTATCCGCTACAAATTTGGTTTTTATCGGTTGATCCAAAACGCGATACACCAGCTAAACGAAAGCAATATATAGATTACTTTAATCCTGACTTTTTAGCTGTATCAGGGGAACATAAACACCTTTTTCCTGTTGTTAGAGAGCTTGGTTTAATTTACGCGATTAGCGATAGTAGTGAATCAGAATATGCAGTTGATCATAGTGCTTCGGTCGCTATGGTTGATCAAAATGGAGCCGTTAGAGCTATTTTTAAACCAGAATTTAAACAAGGTAGAGTGCCATTAATTAACGCGACGATTTTAACGCAAGAGTTTAAAAAAATAGCCGATTACTACAAAAACTAGTTTTTACTTTTTACCAATTTGAAAGGAGCTTTAGGCTCCTTTTTTTGTTTTTTAACGACGATTTAAATTTAATTAAGCATTTTATGGCAATTTTAATAACTAGGGCTAAGCTTTTGTTATGAATTGAATTGACAGGGAATGCACCTACAAAATGCTAAAACTTCCGAGCGAACTTGCTATTACGCAAGTTGAAACACTACATCAAGATTTACTGCACGAACTCAATAGCAACGATGATATCTGTCTTGATATTAACGATGTAATTTCTGCTGATACTGCCTCAATTCAACTTTTATGCGCCTTACAAAAACACCTACTTACCATACAGCACAAAATCATTTGGGTAGGCAGTAGCGAGGCCTTAACACATACAATCAATAAACTTGGCTTAAGCCAATACTTAACAACCGAAAGTAAAAGTTAGGGGTATATATGAAAAGAATTTTAGCGGTTGATGACTCAGCATCGATGCGTCAAATGGTGAGCTTTACATTAAAAACCGCAGGGTTTGATGTAACCGAAGCTAAAGATGGCAGTGAAGCTCTCGCTATTGCCAAGCAGCAAGACTTTGATGCCGTGATCTCAGATGTAAACATGCCAATAATGGATGGAATTACATTAATACGAGAGCTGCGTACTTTGCCTAGTTATAAATTTACACCATTACTGATGCTTACAACTGAGTCGGGTTTAGAAAAAAAAGTAGAAGGTAAAGCTGCTGGGGCAACAGGCTGGATTGTTAAACCATTTAATCCCGATCAGCTACTAGCGGTAATTAAAAAAGTTATTCGCTAAGGAGCGCAGTGTGAGTATAGATTTAAGTCAATTTTTTGAAGTTTTCTTTGAAGAGAGTTTTGAAGGCCTAGATACCATGGAGGCTGAGCTATTAAACTTAGTGCCAGGTGAGGAAGATTTAGAAACTATCAACACTATTTTTAGAGCTGCTCACTCAATAAAAGGAGGCAGTGGGACATTTGGTTTTAGCTCCGTTGCTGACTTTACTCATGTACTTGAAACATTACTAGATCAAATTCGCCAAGGTGAACGAGAACTTAGTACCGAGCATGTTAATTTGTTACTCAAAGCTGTGGATTGCTTACGCGCTTTACTTGCTGCACTTCAAGGAGAACAAGAGCCAGATTTAACCGAAGCAGATTTGTTAAAAGTACAATTTGAACATGTACTTGGAATGAAAAATGAAACACATGAGAATAAACCTCAAAGCTGTGAAGAGCAAACAAGTAGTAATACCTATCAAATAGACTTTAAACCTCATCATCATTTATTTAAAACAGGAAACGAGCCACTGTATATGATCAGTGAGCTTGAAGAGCTAGGTGAGTTAGAAACCACAGTATTTTACGATGAAGTTCCAGAAATCACCGATTTAAGTAGTGATGAATGTTTTTTACATTGGCGCTTTTTTTTAAGCACTAGCCATGATGAAAAAGCCATAAAAGAAGTGTTTGAATGGGTTGAAGACGATGCCGATATAAAAGTTGAATTATGTGGCGGCTTATTTGGCAATGATGAGCCAATTCCACCTAATCAAGATGAGATACCTAAAGCTGTTGAGCTTGAAGAACCCGATTCAATAAAAGTAGCTGAGTTACCAAGTAAGCCACAGCAACCCGTTGCTAATAAAGATAAAAAACCTGCAAGTACACCAGAGTCTACCTCCATTCGCGTTGGCATTGATAAAGTTGATTCGTTAATAAATATGGTAGGTGAACTTGTTATTACACAAGCCATGCTAAATCAACTCAGCGAACAAGAAATCACACCAGCCACAATCACTTTACTACAAGAAGGCTTAGCACAACTTGCACATAATACGCGTGATTTACAAGAAAATGTGATGCGTATTCGTATGCTCCCAATTAATTTTGTATTTAGTCGTTTTCCTCGATTAGTGCGAGATATAGCGCAAAAGCTAAATAAGCAGGTTGAGCTAAAGCTGATCGGAGAGCAAACCGAGCTTGATAAAACAGTAATGGAAAAAATATCTGACCCTATGGTGCATTTAGTAAGGAACTCACTTGATCATGGGTTAGAGACTGTTGAGCAAAGACTGGCGGCAGGTAAAGATCCCGTTGGCACAGTAACCTTAAATGCATTTCATCAGGGTGGAAACATCGTTATTGAAATAATGGATGATGGACAAGGGTTAAATACAAAAAAAATAAAAGAAAAAGCCATCGCTAACGAATTAATCTCAGCTGATAACCATCTCAGTGACGATGAAATAAATGAGCTTATTTTTATGCCGGGCTTTTCGACAATGGATGAGGTAAGTGACTTATCTGGACGTGGAGTTGGGATGGATGTTGTTAAGCGAAATATCCAATCATTAAATGGCTCAGTGGAAGTAACCTCAGCGCCCGGTGTTGGTTCTACGTTTACTATTAGATTACCCCTTACTCTCGCTATTTTAGATGGGCAATTAGTTAAGGTGGCTCAGCATACTTATATTATTCCGCTCATTTCTATTGTGGAGTCACTGCAAATTGATATTGCAAAAGTGAGTCGAGTGGGTAAAAGCCTTGATGTATTGAGGCTTCGAGACGAATACATTCCTATTTTAAGGCTTTACGATATTTTTAATCATAAAAATGCTATTGAATCACTCGATAAAACGCTGCTTGTTGTTGTAGAAACAGATAACCAAAAGGTGGGTTTATTAGTTGATGATTTACTGTCTCAACAGCAGGTTGTTATTAAAAGTTTAGAGGCAAACTACCATAAAGTGGATGGCGTATCGGGAGCCACTATTTTAGGAGATGGGCGTGTATCGCTGATTGTGGACATTAGCGGCTTGATAAAGCTCTCAGGCTTAAAAAAGCCAGGTAGCCAAGAACTAACTATTGAAACGCAAGCCACTTTGGAGGCGTTATGAGCTCAGATCAAAGCCAGTTAAGTAACCAATTAAATCTTCAGCAACAGCAAGGTGTAAAACAGTTTTTAACTTTTATTATGGCTGATGAAGAATATGGCGTTGATATTTTAACAGTACAAGAAATTCGCAGTTGGGAAGAAATTACAGTACTGCCCAATGCACCTGAATTTGTAAAAGGCGTTATTAATTTACGCGGAACAATAGTGCCAATTATTGATTTACGGTTACGCTTTGGATTACCAAGTGTCGACTATGGACCATTAACGGTGGTTATCGTTGTCAAAATAGAATTTGAACTAGGTAGTAAAATTATAGGTGTTGCTGTTGATGCCGTCTCTGATGTTTACAGTATTGCGGAGCAAGATGCTAAAGCAGTTCCTAGTTTGTCTGAATCGAGTAATTGTGAATATGTAGCTGGGTTGGTGAATGTTGGTGAAAAAATGGTAGCGCTAATTGACCTGCAAAAAACAATGAATATTTAGCAAATAGAAACTAAATGAATAATAAACTTAAAGGTGGTGATGAGCATGGGATGGTTTAGTAATCCAAAGCAGTCAAAATCAAGTAATGATTTAATTGTAGACGCATTGAATAAATCATTAGCGGTGATTGAATTTGAACCTAACGGAAAAATAATTACTGCAAATATGAATTTTCTAAACGCGATGGGCTATCGTCTTGAGGAGGTTCAAGGCCAGCATCACTCGATGTTTGTTGACCCAGATGAAGCTCAGGGCAACGATTATAAAAACTTTTGGCAACGCCTGCGTAATGGCGAGTTTATCTCAGATGAGTTTAAGCGTAATGCAAAAGGTGGAGCTGAGGTATGGATCCAAGCAACTTATAACCCAATTGTTGATGAGCAAGGGCAAGTATTAAAAGTAGTTAAGTTTGCCACCGACGTGACTGAGCAAAAGTTAATAACAGCAGAAGCTTCAGGGCAAATTAGTGCTATAAGTAAATCTCAAGCGGTTATCGAATTTAATTTAGATGGCACTATTATTGATGCCAATGATAACTTTTTAAATGCGCTTGGCTATCAACTTAGCGAGATTAAAGGCCAGCACCATAGGCTTTTTATTGATCCCGAACATGCAAATAGTATCGAATATAAAGAATTTTGGGCCAAACTAGGTCGCGGTGAATTTGATTCTGGGGAATATTTAAGAATAGGAAAGCAGGGTCAGGAGGTTTGGATTCAAGCATCTTATAACCCAATTTATGATATGAACGGCAAGCCGTTTAAAGTGATTAAATATGCATCTGATATTACTGAACAAAAAGAGCTTGAAAAAGCATCTCGCAAAGCAGCCGATTTAGCAAATGCGCTTAAAGTTTGCCAAGCAAACGTAATGATTGCTGATGAAAACCTTAAAATAGTATTTGTGAACGACCGTGTTCAGCAAATGCTAAAAGTCCGCGAAAAAGAATTACAAACCGTATTGCCAAGCTTTTCTGTTGATAATTTAATTGGCACCTGTGTTGATGATTTTCATAAGCACCCTAATCATCAACGTGATTTATTAAAAAACCTAGATAAGCCCTATAAAGCCGAGCTACTGTTAGCAGGTGTCACTTTTACCTTGATTGCTTCACCTTGGATCAGTCAAGACGGAAAGCATTTAGGCACCATTGTTGAGTGGGAAGATAGAACCAATGAAGTTGCGCTTGAAAAAGAAATCGCTGAGCTTATTGGTGCTGCAGGTAATGGCGAATTAGATACAAGAGTAGCGGAAGATGGGAAGGAAGGGTTCTTTTTACGTTTGGCTCAAGGATTAAATAGCTTAGTTAAAATAGTTGATGATGCCGTTGCCGACACTGGCAATATGCTCGATGCGATGGCAAGTGGTGATTTATCAAAACGAGTTGAAAAAGAATATAAAGGCTCATTTGATAAACTCAAACGCGATGCTAATGCAACGGCAGATAAATTAACAGAAGTGATTAATCGCATAAATTCATCGGCAACGTTAGTAGCCAGTGGTGCAGAAGAAATTTCTCAAGGTAATGCTGATTTAAGCCAACGTACAGAAGAGCAAGCCTCGTCACTTGAAGAAACCGCTTCAAGTATGGAGGAAATGACCAGTACCGTTCGTCAAAATGCTGATAACGCAAAAGTAGCAAACGACTTAGCAGAAGAAACCTGTGAAAAAGCAATTCAAGGTGGTGAAGTTGTTAATAGAGCAGTTACGAGCATGTCGGCAATTAATGAGTCGAGCAAAAAAATTGCAGATATTATCGGTGTAATAGACGAAATCGCGTTTCAAACGAATTTATTAGCGCTTAATGCCGCAGTGGAGGCAGCAAGAGCCGGTGAACAAGGTCGAGGCTTTGCGGTTGTTGCAGGTGAGGTTCGTAACTTAGCGCAGCGCTCTGCGGGCGCAGCGAAAGAAATTAAAGAGTTAATACGAGATAGTGTAGGCAAAGTAGCTGATGGCTCTCAATTAGTTAATGAGTCGGGCGCTACACTTAAAGAGATTGTTGTGTCGGTGCAAAGAGTGACGCAAATGATTTCTGATATTACAGAGGCATCTGAAGAACAAAGTGCAGGTATTGAACAAGTTAATAAAGCTATTTCTCAAATGGATGAAATGACGCAACAAAATGCCGCTCTAGTAGAGCAAGCCTCTGCTGCTGGTGAGTCTATGGCTGAGCAAGCTAATGAGATGCGCCGATTACTTAACTTTTTCTCAGTAGATCAGCAAGAGATGACAATGATGTCATCAACTATGCGAACCCCTGAAATATCTCATAAGCCGCAAAGTCGTTTTGTGAGTAATAAGCCAAGGGGCGATAACTTTGTAGACTCAGCTGATGAGTGGGAAGAGTTTTAATATTTAGCCTTTTTATGCCTCGTCTAATAAATAGTTACAGCGAGGCACTACTTGTTAGCGTTAGGTTTAATTGAGAGCGAACAATGAAAGAGTTTTTGTGTACCGACCGCGACTTTAAGGAAATTGCCAGTTTAGTTTACAGCGCATGTGGAATTGTATTAGGGGATCATAAGCGAGAGATGGTTTATTCACGCTTAGCAAGACGTATTAGGGAGCGTAAATTAACTGATTTTAAAGCTTACTTAGAGTATCTGAATAGTCATAAAGATCAGGAATTTGATGCCTTTATTAATGCAATAACAACGAACTTAACGTCTTTTTTTCGTGAAATACATCATTTTGAATTTATAAAATCTGAGCTTGTACCGGCTCTTTTAAAGGCCAATAAAAACAGTAAACGAGTAAGAATCTGGTCTGCAGGTTGCTCCACAGGGGAAGAGCCTTACAGTTTGGCGATGACTTTAAATAACGCATTTCCGAGCAATTGGGATGTAAAAATACTAGCAACCGATTTAGATTCTAATGTATTGGCAAAAGCACAAAAAGGTATTTACACCGCGGCGAATGTTAATGGCTTAGATGACGTGCAACTTAAGCGTTGGTTTTTAAAAAGTAAAGATGGTGAAAATTATAAAGTTAGAGATAAACTAAAAGAGTCTATTTCATTCAAGCGTTTAAACTTATTGCAAGACTGGCCAATGAAAGGATCATTTGATCTTATTTTATGTCGTAATGTTGTTATTTACTTTGATAAAGAAACAAAAGATCAGCTTTTTAAGCGCTACGCTAATATATTAAATGAACAAGGTTATTTGTTTTTAGGTCACTCAGAAAGTATGGGTAAAGAGCATTCACAATTCAAAAACTTAGGGAAAACTATGTACCAAAAGGGACAAAATGCACACTGAGTTTAGGCCGGTATTACCTAACTTTGAACACATTAAACGATATTGGGATTCGGGCCGAGGTAGCGTTGTAGCTAAAGTACTTCCGGGTGAGTTTTATGTTTCTAAAAATAATGAACTGATCTCTACAGTTCTGGGTTCGTGTATTGCGGCTTGTGTATACGATGAAGTACTTGGTATTGGCGGGATGAATCACTTTATGTTACCAATTCAAAAGGGAGTAGAACTTAAAAATGCGCATAGTTTAAGTTGTCGGTACGGTAATTGGGCTATGGAGTATCTTATAAACGAAGTTTTAAAAAATGGCGCGTCTCGGTGTAACCTAAAAGTAAAACTTTTTGGCGGGGGGAAAATTATTAGTGCGATGACTGATATAGGGTTGGGTAATATTAGTTTTGCAGCAGCGTATATTAAAGAAGAGGCATTAAATCTAGTTGCCCATGATATGGGTGGACCATGGCCACGAAAAATATTTTTTCATCCGAACACCGGTAAAGTTCATATGAAAAAACTTAAAAACCTACATAATAATACGATTGAAAAACGCGAAGTCCGTTACTTACAAAACCTTAAAAAGCAAGAAGTAGTAACCGATATAGAGCTGTTTTAGGAGTATGCATGATTAAAGTATTAATAATTGACGACTCCCCTTTGATTAGGCGTTTACTCACTGAAATATTACAACAAGCTAAAGACATTACAGTAGTGGGGAGTGCTGAGGATCCCTATGAAGCTCGCGAAATGATAAAAAAACTCAGTCCTGATGTATTAACGCTCGACGTAGAAATGCCAAAAATGGATGGTATTAGTTTTTTAAAAAATTTAATGCGATTAAGGCCAATGCCAGTCGTGATGATTTCAACTCTGACGCAAAAAGGCTCTCCTATTACACTCGAAGCACTCGAATTAGGGGCTGTTGATTTTATAGCTAAGCCTACTAATAACGTAAGAGAGCAATTGAGCCAATATACATCACTTGTCCAACAAAAGGTGCGAATAGCTGCTGGAGCAAGAGTAAGAAGCTATAAAAAAACGGTCGTCACAAATGAGCCTATTAATACTCATTCTCAGTTTTTACTTAATAAAGTAATAGCGGTAGGTGCTTCAACGGGGGGGACTGAGGCTATAAAAGAAGTGCTTATTAAAATGCCACAAAATTGCCCGCCAATTGTAATTACTCAGCATATTCCTCCAGTGTTTAGCGCTTCATTTGCTGAGCGAATGAATCGTACATGCACGATAAATGTGAAAGAAGCTGAACATGGCGATAAGCTTAGCGCGGGCTGGGCTTATATAGCACCGGGTGGGTTTCATTTAAGTATTAAAAAACGAGGTGTTAGCTTGTATTGCCAGCTTGATGATGGCGAGCCGGTGAACAGACATAAACCTGCGGTAGATGTGTTGTTTAACTCATTAGTTGAAACTGGGGCTAAAAACGTAGTTGCAGCCATACTAACAGGAATGGGGAGTGATGGCGCAAAAGGGTTACTTGCACTAAAACAAAACGGAGCACATACCTTGGCTCAAGATGAGTATTCGTCTGTGGTATGGGGTATGCCTAAAGCAGCTGCTGAGCTAAATGCAGCTGACGAGATAGTTGCGCTGGATAAAATAACCCAGCGGCTTTTACATCAGGCTGTTAAGGTTTAGGCGCTTCTATTACCCAAGGCTGCGAAAACCAAAAGTAATCACCAGGGCTTGAAATAGAAGGGGCCGTGCAATTAAAACGAGAACGCCCTTTATTAAGCACCTTTGGTGAGGTTATTTCGACAGTATTTTTAGTTATCCATTTTAAATCTGCTTGGCCTACGCTTGATACATAACAGGCAAATTGGCTCTTATGAAAATCACCCATCTTAAATTCAATTGTGAGCGTGGGTGGATTTTGCTGTGTAACGCTATCTTGATAAGTTAAATTGGTGATATTAAACGCGCGTGAGTTAAGCTTAGTAATAAGGGTTTCTAGTTTGCTGTAAAAGCCTGATGCAGGAAAACGCGGCAAGCGGCTAAAATTAGAACCTTTATTTACAGCGCCTGAGTGCTGGCCAATACCCACAAAACCAAGCTCTGTCACGAGTGCTTGCAGCTCGTTATTAAACTCACCATACGGGTATGCTAAGTATTTATAGTTGTGGCCTATTTCTTCTTTTATACGCTTTTGAGAGCTAAGAATATCTTGCTTAATACGTGATTGCCATTGTGCATCGGTTTCGTTTTCAAGCTTAAGGTGTAAGTAATCATGTTGTCCGCTATGATTGGCTATTAATGCCCCTTTTTTAGATAATTCTTTGAGCTTATCCCACCCCATTACGTAACTCATACCTTCGTCTATTAATTTAGGATTTACAAAGATAGTGTACGGGTAGCCAAACTTTTCTAAAATAGGTGCGGCTTGTTCATAGTTATTGTTATAGCCATCATCAAAGGTGATGGCGAGAGTTTTATCAGGTAAAGTTTCACCTTGTTGAAGCGCGCTAATTAACTCATTAAGAGGAATAACGTTAAAGTTGTGCTCTTTTAAATAGCTTAAGTGCTCCGTAAATGTATTTGCGCTAACGCTCGTGACAGCGGGTAGGGTTTCACTAACATGATGATACTGTAAAATAACGGCTGCTTGAGCCCGCACAGATACACTAATGAGGATAAATAACACTAAATGAAACAATTTCTTATACATAATAAGGCACACCATAAAAGCTTGCTGTTGTTAGCGGGTCCGATGATACTATCAAATATCACAGTGCCGTTGTTAGGAATTGTTGATACTGCTGTAATTGGGCACTTAGGAAGCGCTCATTACTTAGCTGGAATTGCCCTTGGCTCTGCTGTTATATCTATTTTATTTTGGCTTGCTGGTTTTTTAAGAATGAGCACCACGGGACTCGTGGCACAAGCATACGGAAAAAACGATTTAACCCAACTTGCCGCTTTACTTAAACGAAGCCTATTGCTTGCAAGCGCAGTGGCCGTGCTATTAATTGTGTTATCCCCATTAATAAAGCACGCTATAGCTTACCTCTCCGCAGCCAATGGCGACGTACTTAACCAAGCTTATCAGTATTTTAGCATTCGTATTTTTAGTGCTCCAGCAGCATTATGTAATTTAGTGTTACTGGGGTGGATGCTTGGTGTGCATTATGGTCGAGGTCCATTTTATTTATTACTCGTCACTAATATCGTTAATATAGTGCTCGATATTTATTTTGTTGTTTATTTAGATTGGGCAGTTGCAGGCGCTGCATGGGCGTCACTTATTGCTGACTATACTGCACTAGTATTTGCACTGTTTTTGGTGGCTAAACTAGCTAAAAAACAAGACATTGATCTAAATGTACCGAATTGGTTGAGTATTAGCAAAATGGCTGAATTATTGAGTTTGAATAGAGATATATTTATTCGCTCTTTAATACTGCAATTATGCTTTAGTTTTATGACATTTTACGCGGCGCGTATAGGCGAAACCACATTAGCTGCTAATGCTGTCTTACTTAACTTTTTAATGTTGGTGAGCTTTGCTCTTGATGGCGTTGCTTACGCCTCTGAGGCAAAAGTAGGGCAAGCTAAAGGCCAAGGAAGTGTTAAGAATATAGAGCTGTGGGTTAAAATAAGCGTATTTTGGGGGATGCTTTTTGGTGTGTTATATAGCCTATTTTTTGCATTATTTGGCAACACCATAATCAAGCTTTTAACCAATGTGCCAGAGGTTATTCAAGAGGCAACGCATTATTTACCATGGATAATAGTATTACCAATTTTGGCCATGAGCTGCTTTTTGTTTGATGGTGTTTTTGTAGGACTTACGCGAGCAAAGAACATGCGTAACAGTATGATACTTTCAGCTGGAGTTGGCTTTTTTGGTGTGTTTTGGGTGTTTATAGACTTGCAAAATAACGGGTTATGGCTGGCTATGAGCTGTTTTATGTTAATGCGCGGGGTTACATTAATAATTAAATATCACCTCTTAAAAATAAATAATCAGCTATTAGATTAAATAAATGGTTTATTTCCAGAGATCGGGGTCGTGGTGTTTAGGGCCCATATCTTTTAAAACTTGTGAAAAACGATTGGCAAAAATACCGCAGTAGCCCCAACCGGCAAAAAATAATGCGGGGAGTAAAATTATAACGCCAATTATTTGTAAGCTGTAGTGGGTGTAATACCCAATAGATATGAATATCACGGCTAGCACAAACAGTGCTAAGCCGCGAAAAAAGCGCTTTAAGCTCAGCTTAGGATTGCTCCCTAAGCGATAGATAAGCTGCTTTAGCATTTACAAGGCCTAATAGTAAGAGTGATCGCCCGCTTCGTGTTCTGTTATATCAGCAACACCTGTGATTTCTTCAAACTTAGCTATCATTTCTTTTTCAATGCCTTCTTTTAGTGTTACATCGATCATAGAACAACCGTTACAACCACCACCAAACTGAAGTATAGCTATACCTGCAGCTGTAATCTCAACAAGGCTTACTTGACCACCGTGGTTAGCAAGTTGTGGATTTACTTCGGTTTCTAGCATGTGCTGTACACGTTCGTTTAACGATGCATCGTCACCTATTTTACGCGCCTTTGCATTTGGTGCTTTTAGCGTTAACTGAGTACCCATTTTGTCGGTAACAAAATCGATTTCAGCTTCTTCTAAAAATGGCGCACTTTCTGCATCTACAACGGCATCAAAACCGTTAAAGTTTAGGCGAATATCGCTCGCTTCTACAGCGTCTTCTGGACAATAAGACACACCACATTCCGCTTGTGATGAACCAGGGTTTACAACAAACACACGAATATTGGTTTGTTGTGATTGATCTGCTAATAGTTTAGCAAAATGCGCTTGCGCTGTTTCGGAAATAGAAATCATAAAACCATCTATACTTGACTAAATTACTCGGATACTGCGTATCATACTCCGCTCATCGTGTTGCGGCTAGTGTTGAGCGTAAAAAGTTGGCATCTATTTTAAGCAATGGTAGCGTGCAAACAACGAACATTTTTTGAGTGATTTATATGCGTTTGGTATTAACATTAATGGTGGTGTTGCTTAGCTTTTCAAGTGTAGCTAAGCCACTTTCGTATTATTTTGAACAAGATGTAAAATTTGACCCTTCAATTCCTACCCCTGAGCAAGTACTCGGTTACGAAGTAGGAGAGTGGCATGTGAGGCACGATCAGCTCGTACGTTATATGGAAATACTTGCTGATAAAAGCGACCGTATAAATTTTGAAGTGATTGGCCGCACACATGAACAACGCCCACTTGTCATGCTAACAATTACAGCAGCTGACAAGTTATCAAGCATAGAGCAGACACGCCAAGCTCACTTAGCACGCTTAAGTAACGATGGGTCAGATGCTAATTCTACAAAACAGCCTGCCGTTGTATGGATGGGATACAGTGTGCATGGTAATGAGTCATCAGGTAGTAACTCATCTTTGCTGGTGGCATATTACTTAGCTGCTGCACAAGGTGCTGAAATAGATGAGTTATTAAATAACACGGTTATTTTACTCGACCCTTCGCTTAATCCTGACGGACTTGCTCGTTTTGCTAATTGGGCTAACAGTAACCGAGGTATGAACTTATCAAGCGACCCTAAAACCCGTGAACATGTTGAAAACTGGCCAAGTAGCCGTACCAATCATTACTGGTTTGATTTAAATCGTGACTGGTTATTACTACAACATCCTGAATCGCGCGCGCGTATTGCTAAATTTCATCAGTGGAAACCAAATGTCTTAACAGATTTTCATGAAATGGGACCAAACAGCAGTTACTTTTTTCAGCCAGGTATCCCTAGTCGTAAGCATCCTATAACACCGGATGAAAATGTAACGTTAACTAAAGCGATTGCTAACTATCACGCAAAAACGTTAGATGAAAACAACGCACTGTACTTTACCGAAGAAAGCTTTGACGACTTCTATTACGGTAAAGGTTCAACCTATCCCGATGTAAATGGTGGTGTAGGTATTTTATTTGAGCAAGCCAGTTCTCGCGGGCATATCCAAGACACCATAAATGGACCTTTGAGCTTTCCCTTTACTATTAAAAATCAACTATTAACGAGTTTATCTACCTTTAAAGCCGCTGTTGATAACCGCCAAGCATTACTTGATTACCAAGCTAAGTTTTATAATCAAGCTACTGATTTAGCCAGTGATGAAAGCTTTGAAGGTTATGTAATTGAGGGCGCGGATGACAACACTCGTATTAAAGATTTTTTAGGGTTGTTAAAACAGCATCAAATAGATGCTTTTTCGCTTACTAAATCACTCAAGGCAAATGGCAACAACTATACAACCAATAGCTACTTTGTGCCCTTAGCCCAGCCACAGTACCGCCTAATAAAAGCTATTTTTAGCGAGCAAAAAAACTTTGCTGATAACACCTTTTATGACGTATCTGGCTGGACTTTAGCGCATGCGTTTAACTTACCTTTTGCAAAAGTAAAAAGCAGTTGGGGTTTAGAGGTTGCAAGTAAACCGTGGCAAAAAGCGGTAAAACCTTCTTTTGCTTCACTTGAGCAAGGCTATGCGTTTGGCTTTTCGTGGGATGATTACCTAGCACCTAAAATGCTAAACAGCCTGTTAAAGCAAGGTATTAAAGCGCGTGTAGCGCTAAGCCCATTAACAGCCAAATCAAACTCAAGTGAAGTAAGCTTTGATGCTGGTAGTATTATTGTGCCAGCAGGCTTACAAACGAATAATGATTGGGTGGGAATATTAAATAAAGCACAAAACGAGTTTGGAATTGCAATCAAGCCTATTAACTCAGGGCTTACATGCAAAGGAGCCGATTTAGGGTCTCGTACAATGGCGGTTGTTAGCGAGCCAAAAGTATTATTGGTAGGTGGTAAAGGTGTAAGCCAGTACGAAGCTGGGGAAGTATGGTATTACCTCGATCGCTTTGTAGGTGTTGCGCCAACAATTGTTGAAATGGAGCGTTTAAACTCTATTGAACTCAGTAATTACAGCCATATAGTACTTGCTCATGGTAACTACAATAGCTTATCTGATACCGACAAAGTGGCTATAAAAAGCTGGGTAAGAAAAGGCGGCGTTATTTGGGGCCATAAAGGCGGTGCTAAATTTTTAGCTGATCAGCAATTACTCAAAGCAAGCTATCTATCACGACAAGATGTAGCGAGTGCATTTAAAACAAAAGGTTTAAGCTACGCCGATAAGGACCATTTAGCAGGGCGTCAACGCATTGCAGGAGCTATTTTTAATACTAATGTAGATTTAACTCACCCACTTACATTTTCACTTAAACGCAATACATTGCCCGTATTCAAAAACAGTACTTGGTTGCTAGAAGCTTCCGATGCGCCATTCGTAAATGTACTTACCTATACTAAAAAGCCATTGTTAGCGGGTTTTACCGATGCTGTTAATGTTGAGCAAGTTGCTGGTGGTGCTGGCTTAATTGCGCACTCATACGGGCGAGGTACAGTGATAGGTATGACCGACGACCCTGTATTTAGGGGTTACTGGTATGGGACTAGTCGACTACTAAGCAACGCTTTATTTTTTGGCCATACGTTTCGTGCAAATGGCGAATAATACCAATTAGCTTAATTAAGTAATCTATTTTGAGGATGGAAAAACGTGTTGATAGCTAGGCAAAAAATTCGCTAATTAGTTGTTCTCGGCAATTGCTCCTGGATTGCTCTACCTTCTGCATCCATGCAGTCGTAAATGAGAATTTTTTAACACAGGTAGCGACACGTTTAGCCCCGCAAAATGATTAAGTATTATTGCGGATTGGTTTAATACTTTTTAATAATTAAATAGGCGTTAAGCAAGTTGTAAAAGCCCACACTTGTTTAGCGCCTGCTTGTTTTAGTGCACTAGTAGCTGCGTTTAATGTTGCCCCTGTCGTCATCACATCATCAACAATAGCGACTGTTTTACCTGCCATGTCTTGTGTACAAATAAAGGCATTTTTTAAGTTTCTTATACGCTTTGCTTTGGATAGCTCCGACTGAGCTTGTGTTTTTTTATCGCGAATAAGAACATTACTTAGTGGGGCGTAATTAGCTAAACAGGGTTGCCATACTTGGCTTACCTGATTAAATCCGCGAGTAATAAAGCGGCTTTTATGAAGAGGTAAAATAATAAAGGTATCTGGCAAATTAGGGCTTTGCTCAAAAAACTGCGTTAACTGTTTTTGTATAATTTGCTGCAATGCCTTTTTATAATGAATTTGATTATTAAATTTTAGCCTTTTAAGCCAATGCTCAAAGGGAGGTTGATAAAAAGCGCATGCAAATAATTTATCAAACTCGCAATTAGGAAACATCTCAATAATATCAGGTCGATGCAATAAGCTCGTATGCTTACTAAAATCAAACAATGGTAAATCTTCAAGGCAATAATCACATAGCCCTAAAGAGGTCGTAATCGAGTTTTGACACTGCACGCAATAAGAGGGAAATAACCAATTTAAAACGGCTTGTTTCACAGACTCGCTCCTTGCATTGCAATCGCCTTTCTAAACGTTATGATGAGCCTAAGTTTGGTAAAGGTTAGGCAAATATGCAAAATGAGTTAGTGTTATTACATGGTTGGGGAATGAATCAGGGCGTATGGCAGTTAGTACAGCCAGAACTTGAGTTTTTATATTCAGGAAATGTACGTAGCCTTGACCTACCTGGGTTTGGTAATAGCGATGTGTGCCCAAGCCCTTATACTTTGCATGATGCAGCAGAAATTTTAAGTAAGCAATTAAAGCCGAAGAGCATTTTAATGGGATGGTCGTTAGGTGGATTATTTGCACTTTATATTGCTAAGCATTGGCCTGAAAAAGTATCTAAAGTTATTTTAATAGCATCGACTCCTTTTTTTGCTGAGGCATATAACTGGCCTGGAATAAAAGCGAATGTATTGGCGCAGTTTAAAGAGCAGTTAGTTAATCATCGAGAAAAAACAATAGAGCGCTTTTTAGCTATTCAAGCAATGGGTAGCGAGTCGGCGCGTGATGATATAAAGCAACTTAAACAATTGCTAAATCAGTACAGCGCACCCCAAAGCGATGCCCTGAGTGCTGGTTTAGATATTTTACAAAACGACGATTTACGTGACTTATTTACTCATTGCCCAGTCCCTATTAGGGGAGTATTCGGCCGCCTTGATGCTTTAGTACCTTATAAAGCTATTAGCAAAATGTCAGCACTAAATACTGAGTTTGAATATGAAGTACTAGATAAAGCGTCCCATGCACCATTTATTTCTCATAAAAGTGAATTTTTATCTGTCGTTAAATCAATGCTTTAAAATAGAGCTAAGAATAGCGCTGTTTAAAGCTTTATTTTGAGCAGAACCTGAGCGATAATTAAACAACGTTTATTTGGTGGAGGTTTTAATATGCCAATCGGATCAGTATTTAATAGTGGTGTAGAAGGGTTTAATCGCGCTAGCCAAGGTATTGAAAAAGCCAGTGCTGAGATTAACCGTGCTAGTATAGAACAACAAGATGACGCGCAATTAGCGCAACAACGTCAGCTTAGCGCAGCACGCCCTGAAGAAGCCATTACTGCACCAGTAGCACAACCAGCTCGTGTTGATGAGGCGCTTGTTAACTTAAAAGTTGAAGAGTTTAATGCCAAGGCAAACACGCAATCAATTCAAACTGCCGATGATGTACTTGGCACGTTAATCGATATTAAAGTTTAGTATTATGAATATTGTCACGCCATTTCCGTCTATCAATATAAACACCGCAAATGTTTATACGGAAACCGCACGGCGTGACAACCAGCTACGCGAAGTTATTCCTGCTCCCGCTTCAAACAGTGCGAGTAATACTGAAACTAAAGCGCAAAGCGATGCTGAAAAAGCAAAATTGCCAGGCAGTAGCGATGGTGCGACGTATAACGCAACGGGAAAAATAGCAGACGAAAAGTCAGTTCAGCAGCGCGATGGAAACCCAGAAAATCCAGAGGGCACTGAGCAAGAAAGTGAAGCAATCGAGAAAAAAGAATCTGAGCAAGAAGAGCTGCAATTAGAACAAGAACAACAACAAATTACAGAGCTAAAAGCACGGGATACTGAAGTACGAATACACGAACAAGCACACGCTTCTGTGGGCGGGCAATATGCTGGCTCGCCAAGCTATGAATATCAACGTGGCCCAGATGGTACTAACTACGCAGTTGGCGGAGAAGTACAAATAGATGTATCAGAAATTCCGGGTGACCCGCAAGCGACTATAGAAAAAATGCAAACGGTACGCGCTGCCGCATTAGCGCCTGCAGAGCCTTCGGGAGCTGATCGCTCTATTGCTGCAGATGCTACGCAAAAGCTAGCAGCGGCTCAAGCTGAGCTTGCACAACCTGAAAAAGAAGACGACGAAGACGCAAAAAGTAAACTTGAAGCGTCATTCTCTAGCGATGAAAGCAGCGATACAAAAACAGCTAAAAGTGATGAGCAAACACGTGATGCCGATGTTGAGGCACGGGCGGGGCGTATTGCTAACTTTTATCAAATGGCTACATCGCCAGCGAACCAAAGTAGTTTTTCAGCGTTAAGTTAATAATTTAGCAAAACATAACCACAAAAAAACCGCTTACGCGGTTTTTTTCGTTTTAGCTTATTTGTACAAGTATTATTTTTTTACTTTAGCATTAGCGAACGCATCGGCAAATGCATTGCCCATTAACGCATTACCGTTGTCACGTTTAGGCTTTGCAGCGCGAGGTTGCGAATTATTAGCACGTGCTTGTGGCTTTTGCGTAGCTGGAGCTGCTGACTTATTACTTGTGTCAATATCGTCATCTAAGCGCATAGTAAAGCTTATGCGTTTACGTGCAGCGTCTACTTCAACAACTTTAACCTTTACAATATCACCAGCTTTAACAACTTCACGCGGATCTGATATAAATTTATTCGTGATTGCTGAAATATGCACTAAACCATCTTGGTGAACACCTACATCAACAAACGCACCAAAATTAGCAACGTTTGAAACCACACCTTCTAAAATCATACCTGGTTTTAGGTCACTAATTTTTTCAACACCGGCTTTAAACTCAGCTGTTTTAAATTCAGGGCGAGGATCTCGACCAGGTTTATCAAGCTCAGTAATAATGTCGGTAACGGTTGGTAAGCCAAACTTTTCGTCAGTGTAATCGTTAGCAGCAAGTTTAGTTAAAAAGTCGCTGTTACCAATTAGGTTA
Source organism: Pseudoalteromonas sp. SR43-2 (assembly GCF_014163885.1). Taxonomy (NCBI): domain Bacteria; kingdom Pseudomonadati; phylum Pseudomonadota; class Gammaproteobacteria; order Alteromonadales; family Pseudoalteromonadaceae; genus Pseudoalteromonas; species Pseudoalteromonas sp. SR43-2. Next base: position 41,823 of record NZ_JACJED010000020.1, read on the forward strand.
CTGACATCTAAGCTATTGCGTTCACAAATACGTTTAACAACAGGATAAGCTTCAGGGTGAACTGATGAGTTATCTAGTGGATCGCTACCATTGTTGATACGTAAAAAACCAGCCGCTTGTTCAAATGCTTTTGGCCCTAAACGCTCAACCTTTTTAAGCTCACTACGTTTAGTAAATGTGCCGTTAGCATCGCGATAATTAACGATATTTTGCGCTAATGTTTTGTTTAAACCAGATACACGTGTAAGTAGTGGTACCGAGGCCATGTTTAAATCTACGCCTACTGAGTTTACACAGTCTTCAACTACTGAAATAAGGCTCTGGCCTAATTGGCTTTGCGATACATCATGTTGGTATTGGCCAACACCAATTGATTTTGGCTCAATTTTAACAAGTTCAGCAAGAGGATCTTGAAGGCGGCGTGCAATAGAGACAGCCCCTCGTATAGAAACATCTAAATCTGGAAATTCATTAGCTGCAAATTCAGAAGCTGAGTAAACCGATGCACCTGCTTCGCTAACCATAATTTTACTAAGTTTAAGTTCGCTGTTTGCTTTGATAAGCTCTGCAACCAACTTATCTGATTCGCGTGATGCAGTACCGTTACCAATCGCAATTAGCTCAACTTTATGCTGACGGCAAAGTTGCTCTAACGTACGCACAGATTTATCCCAATGATTTTGTGGTGCATGAGGGAAAATAGTTTGTGTAGCTAGTAATTTACCTGTGCTATCAACAACGGCAATCTTACAGCCAGTACGTAGGCCTGGATCAAGACCTAAAGTAGTACGAGGGCCTGCAGGTGCAGCCATTAATAAATCTTTTAAGTTTTTAGCAAATACATCGATTGCACCGGCTTCTGCTTTTTCGCGCATTGCTGCAAAAAACTCATTCTCTAGGTGTAACCCTAGCTTAACTTTCCACGCCCATTGAACAACGTTTAATAACCAAGGACTTGCCGCTTTATATTTAATATCTAAACGGTAATGCTCAGCAATCATGTTTGCACATAATTGTGCTGAATTTTCAGCACTAGGTTCAGGGTTTATATTTAACTGAAGTACACCTTCATTTCGGGCTCTAAGCATTGCAAGCGCACGGTGAGAAGGTACTTTTTTAAGAAGTTCTTGATGCTCAAAGTAATCACGGTATTTTGCACCGGCTTGCTCTTGGCCTTTAATCACAGTACTTTCAATTGCGCCATTTTGGCTAATGTGGCTTCTAAATTTAGCAAGTAATTTTGCGTCTTCAGCAAAGCGTTCCATTAAGATGAATTTAGCGCCTTCAAGTACCGCTTTTGTATCTGCAAAACCTTTTTCAGCACTTACAAACTGCTCTGCTTGTTGCTCTGGGTCAAGGTTAGCATCTTTAAATAGTGCATCTGCAAGAGGCTCTAAACCAGCTTCAATTGCTATTTGGCCTTTAGTGCGGCGCTTAGCTTTATATGGTAGGTATAAATCTTCAAGTTCTGTTTTACTTTGTGCATTAGTTATATCGGCACTTAGCTCTGGCGTTAGTTTATTTTGCGATTCGATTGTCGATAAAATAAAACTACGGCGCTCTTCTAGTTCACGTAAATACGATAAACGCTGCTCTAAAAGGCGTAATTGGGTGTCGTCTAGGCCGCCTGTAACTTCTTTTCTGTAGCGGGCAATAAAAGGAACAGTTGCGCCTTCATCAAGTAACTTTGTTGCAGCAACAACCTGTTGCTGCTGTGCGTTTAACTCACCGGCTAAACGTGCAGAGATATCGCTCATGCAAAAACCTTTTTATACAATAAAATAAGACCAGAAGCGTGTTACTGGCGCTGTTAATTGCTTGAATAATATCACAGGAGGTAGTAATGAAAAGCTCTTAAAGCAAGCTATTTTACTTGCTTTAAGATGGTTGGGTCGGGAGCAAATCAATTCAACTAAAAGAGCGCCCTAGTGAGGGTGCTCAATGTTTTCTAATACCTCACTGAAAGAGTGAGCAATAGGTGAGATATGTACAGGAATATGTAATGTTTTAGCTATTTGGCGAGCTGAAATTAAACCACAAATTTCGTTACTCGCTGTTGTAACTAATAAAAACATTGTGCCCTGATGCTCCATCGTTTGCAGCGCATCACCAATGCATGCGTAGCTTAAGCTTTGCATACTTACACCTGTAAGGCGGCTAACTGGTGTCATAATGTCACGTAAGCTTACTTCGCTTCGTTGCATATTTAAGCGCTCTGCAATAATAGTAATTTTAGAGCTTTGTAAATCGGCGCTAGAAACTAGGCCAATTAATTTTTGGTGTTCGTCTGTTACTAAAACAAAGTCAGATTGTTGTGCACTTACTTGTTTAAGCGCATCTGTAATCGTTGTTCCATGCTCTGCACGAATAGGTGTTTTTTGAGTAAAGTTATTCACCATTTTTAGCGCTGGAGAAGATAAATCGATTAATGGTTGATCATCTGCAAATGTGCTAGCAATAACGCCATGAGAAATATTTTGGGTACGTAATTCTTTAAAGTTAGACATAGTAGTCACCTTAGTAGTTATAAAATTTAATTAAGTTGTAAAATAATGAATTAAATTAAATAGCTAGGTGGTCCGCGTTGGTATGCAGTGCTAAAAGGTCTGTTTAGATTAGTGCTCTTATAAAAAGAATCTACGACATTAGGAAGTGGTTGAGGCGACCTATAGGTAATAGTGTTAACGTGAGAGTCCACGTCAAAATCGAGGTTTGCTTGGTCAGGAATATCACAAGTAATAAAGTGATTAGATAGTTTAGCGTTATCAAGGTTTACGTCAGTGTTGCTGGCATGCAGGGTCAAACTTACACTCATTAAAAGTGCAAACAATACGGCATTACTAAATATGCGCTGTACTATGTTTGACATAATCACGACCTTAATTAACTGCTTTCAAATTAAACAAATCAACTTGAATAATTCAGTTATAGCTTATTGCTTTAATTTACACAATCAAAAGTTAACATGATCTGAATCAAAACTTTTTATTTCTTTTTTTGGTAATCGATACTGTTTACATACCACTGCTTTTTTCCCTGAGGAGTGGTCACTTCAAATTCGTCGTCCACTTGTTTTTTAATCAACGCACGCGCCATAGGTGAGTCTATTGATATGTAATCTTTACGGTCGTAAATTTCATCAGGACCTACAATTCTGAACTTTTTAACTTCACCTTCTTCGTTTTCAATTTCAACCCATGCACCAAAAAATACTTTTCCATCTTGCACGGGAGAGTAGTCAATAATTTTTAAATCAGGTATGCGCTTGCGTAAGTAGCGTACCCGGCGGTCAATTTGGCGCAGTAAACGCTTATTATACTGATAGTCTGCGTTCTCAGAGCGATCTCCGAGGCTGGCTGCCCAGCTAACTATTTTTGTTACTTCTGGGCGTTTTACGTTCCATAGTTGATCGTGTTCTTGTTGTAATTGCAAGTAACCTTCGCGGGTAACTAAATTTGTTTTCATGGCCAATTCTTTATTAACTCTAATGGTGTGCACGTTATTAAATTTGCCAAAATTTGTCGAGCGTAAAATTTAATAAAGTACGAGTAAGGAAGCTTTGAAATGTTCAGTAACAATCTAAGCAAGTAATTAGTTTTTGATTATTAAGTTTTTCATTTATATTAACTAGTAATTGGATATAAAAATAAGAAAGAGATTATGGGACACGAGACCACAAAAGTATTAGTTGTTGATGACGATATGCGCTTACGCAGTTTGCTTGAACGTTACTTAGTAGAGCAAGGCTTTATTGTTAGAACCGCAGGAAACTCGGAGCAAATGGATAGACTCCTAGAGCGTGAAAACTTTCACTTAATGGTTCTCGATTTAATGCTTCCAGGCGAGGATGGTTTATCTATTTGCCGCCGACTACGCCAAAAAGAAAATGAAATTCCTATTGTTATGCTTACTGCAAAGGGCGACGAAGTAGATCGCATTATTGGCCTTGAACTTGGCGCTGACGATTACATTCCAAAACCATTTAATCCACGAGAGCTACTTGCTCGCATAAAAGCCATTTTACGTCGCCGCGCAAAAGAAGTGCCAGGCGCACCTGCTGCTGAAGAAAACTTAATCGCTTTTGGTAAATTTACGCTTAATTTAGCAACGCGCGAAATGAGTGAAGGGGATAAAACAATATCGCTTACCAGTGGTGAGTTTGCAGTGCTTAAAGCGCTTGTTTCGCATCCACGTGAGCCACTTAGTCGCGATAAGCTAATGAACTTAGCGCGTGGCCGTGATTACAGTGCGCTTGAGCGAAGCATTGATGTGCAAGTGTCGCGACTTCGCCGCATGATCGAAGTAGATGCTGCTAATCCACGATATATTCAAACCGTTTGGGGTTTGGGATATGTGTTTGTTCCCGATGGTGAAAAGTAATATTTATGGGTTTTTTTCCGCGTAGTGCGTTTGGGCAAACTGTATTTTTAGTGGCAGCGTTGCTGCTGATCAATCAAATAGTGTCGTATGTTACGGTTAGTTTTTATGTTGTAAAACCAACTATTGAGCAAGTTAACTTGATGCTTGCTAAGCAAATTAAAACAGTATTCATTGACTGGGAAGATGGCGTTGAAATAAACGACGAAGTATCTGCGAAGTTTTTTGAAATCACTGGCATTGAGGTCATGACTCAGCGCGAAGCAATGCGTCAAGGACTTGGGCAAAGCCGCGAATATTCTATGCTATCGCGTAGCATGACTGAGCAACTTGGTGGTTATTCTCGTGTACGTATTAGCCAAACTGATCCATTGATTTATTGGGTTGAAGCACCGCAAGCGCCAGGTTATTGGGTAAAAGTGCCGCTTAAAGGCTTTAAAGAGAATAACTTAGAGTTTTTAACTTTTTACTTATCAAGTATTGGCTTTTTAAGTGTGCTGGGTGGGTGGTTGTTTGCAAGGCACCTTAATAGGCCATTAAAAGCACTGCAACAAGCTGCAGTGAAAGTGGGTAAAGGCGATTTTTCTACCAAATTAGAAGAAGAAGGCTCAACAGAAGTAATAGAAGTAACGCGTGCGTTTAATCAAATGTCACGCGGAATTGCCGCACTTGAAAACGACCGCCGTTTACTAATGGCTGGTGTATCGCATGATTTACGTACGCCGCTTACGCGTATCCGTTTAGCCACCGAAATGATGGTTGATGAAGACGACTATCTTCGTGAAGGTATTATTTACGATATAGAAGATATGAACGGGATTATCGATCAGTTTATTGAGTATTTACGCCACCATAAACGTGAAGAACTAAGTTGCGAAGATATAAATGCTTTAGTTGCCGAGGTTGTCAATTCTGAGCTTCAGCATCAACGTACTATTACGTTTAAAAGTAATCCAAATATAGGCAATATACCGTTAAGCTCTGTGGCTATTAAGCGTGTAATTACCAACATGATTGGTAATGCACTGCGTTATTCTGAGGGCGATATTGAAGTACTTAGCTACTTTAATTCAAACAAAAAGTATGTAGTTATCGCTGTAAACGATAGTGGTCCTGGGATCCCTGAAAACGAATTAGAGTCTGTGTTCGAGCCCTTTAAGCAAGGCGATGCTGCACGTGGCAGTGAAGGTAGTGGCTTAGGCCTTGCCATTATTAAACGCATTGTTGATATGCACGACGGTAAAGTAAAACTAGAAAACCGCCCAGAAGGCGGTTTAAGTGCACAAGTATATTTGCCAATCAAGGTATTAACCCCTGCACAATAAATACAGGGGTTTTATTGTATTAAAGTGCTTTAAAACGAATAGCTGTACCGCCACTAGTGGCTAATTTAAGCGTTAGTTTATCGTTTGCAGTTACAATTCGTTTTTCGATAGCTATATCGTACGGATTGTTTTTCCACTCTGCGTTTTTACCATCTTTATAAATTTGCGCTTCAAACTTTTTGCCCTGCTCTAAAAAGTCGAGTTTCACCTCAATTGTTCTGGCTTTCTCGTCAGTAACAGCACCTAGGTACCAATCGTTTCCTGAGTATTTAGTGCTTTTACGTTCTTTACGAGCGAATACAATAAAGTCGCCTACTTCACCATCAATAGCAATACTTTGCTGCCAATCTGTTGGTACGTCCTGAATGAATTGAAACGCATCGGGCTTAGCCAAATAGTTTTTAGGTAAGTCGGCAGCCATTTGAATTGGGCTATACAAAACAACATAAAGTGCGAGTTGTTTGGCAAGTGTAGTTTGTGGGCGGTTTGTATCGCCTCCTAAACCATTAAAGCTCATATCAAAAATACCTGGCGTAAAGTCCATTGGTCCTGCAAGCATGCGGGTAAAAGCAAGCATTGGTACATGCTCTGGTGGATTAGGTGGTGAACCCCATGCATTATATTCTTGTCCGCGTGCGCCTTCGCGCGCAATCCAGTTTGGATAAGTACGGCGCAGGCCTGTATCTTTAATTGGCTCGTGAGTATTAATGCTAATTTTATGTTTAGCTGCAAGTTTTACGTTATAAAGGTATTCGTTAACCATAAACTGGCCGTCATGCCATTCGTGGCGAGCAATACCGTTTTTGTCTATACGTTTTATATTTCCGCCATCGGCTACATAACCTGTTTTTACTTGGCTGACGTTTGATTTTTCGTAAAGTGTAAAGGCATTTTCCATTTGGTCTCGGTAGTTGCTTACATTGCCTGATGTTTCGTGATGGCCAATGAGCTGTACGCCTTTTTCTTTGCCGTATTGAGTCAGTGCTGCTATATCAAAATCATCGTACGGTTTGGTAAAGTTAAATACATCGCCATTAAAGTACCAATCGCCATCCCAGCCAATATTCCAGCCTTCAACGAGTACGCCATCAAAACCATACTGCGCTGCAAAATCCATATAGTATTTTGTGGTTTGCGTAGTGGCGCCGTGTTTTTTACCGCTACCCCAAGTTTGCGTGTTTATATGCATACCCCACCAAATACCGACGTATTTGCCAGGTTTAACCCACGACACGTCACCGAGTTTATTAGGCTCGTTTAGGTTTAGTATTATATCTGAATTAACTAAGCCAACAGCGCTGTCGGCTATTTGAATGGTGCGCCATGGTGTTTTAAAAGCGCCTTGCTTTTTAACGGCAATACCATCTGACCAAGGGGTTAAGTCGGCTGTAAATGTGCCTGGACGGCGCTGATTAAGCACCATACCCGCGTAATCAACAAGAGCGGCTTCATGAATACTAATATGAGTACCGTCACTTGTTTTAAACGTAAATGGTGTGTGGGCTAGTGGAGCTTCGTTAAGCGCGGTGGTGTTATAAACATATTCGTAGCGGTTCCAGCCACGAGCAGGTATCCACCATGCTGTTGCATCATGGCTATTGTTTATTGCAAATTCAGTTAACTCTTTAGTTATTTCTGTATGTTCGAAGCCGGTTTGTTGTGGCACTTCGTATCTAAAACCTACACCACTATCAAATGCTTTAAATCGAATAGTGTAGGTACCTTTATTTGGCTCGTTTTTTGTAAAGGTAACGGCTACTTCGTTATATTCGTCAACAACGTTTTGGCGTTCGCCCCAAGGTTGTTGCCACTGCGAGTTAACGCTTTGTTGTTCAATGCTTTTAATTTTAAAGCCATCGCTAAAAGCTGCTTGTGTTTTAAATTCAAACCCCAGTAAAGATTTGTTTATAACCGCTTTGTTTTTAAATTTTATGGCGTAGCTTGGCGTGTTGTTTTCGTCAGAGATGCTTACTGTTATTTGTGTGTCTGGCGATTTTAGCTCTACAGTTTGTCCGTAGCTATTACTAGCAAAGGCTAAAAGCACAAGTGCAGGGATTCTCATGGTGTGTCCTTAGATGAGTCGGTGGTGACATTTAAGGATAATGACTGTTGATGATTAATACGACTGCCTACATACGTATTCAATGTTTTAAAAAATAGAAAGAATTTAGTGGTTTAATCGGTCTATAATGTAAACAAATTGATAATAGCGACAAGAAAATGATAAAAAGCTTACTTTGTGTATTTTTACTAAGTGTTAGTACTGGAGTTTTTGCAGCAAATATAACAATTAAAAATGCTAATAATGACCCATTACCTAATGCTGTTGTGTGGCTAACTGCAGGAGATTCCTCTAGCGTTATTCCTCCAGAAGCACCTTATGCGATGACCCAGCAAAATCGAGAATTTAAGCCGCGTATTTTAGTTGTCCCACAAAATGCAAAGGTAGAGTTTCCGAATGCGGACTCAATCATGCATCATGTTTATTCATTTTCTAAAGCTAAAACATTTGAATTAAAGCTATATAAGGAGCACCCAAAAGCGCCCATTACTTTTGATCAAACAGGGGTTGTTGAGCTTGGCTGTAATATTCATGATTGGATGTTAGGTTATATTGTGGTGGTCGATAGTTCTATTTTTGCAATCACTGATGAAAATGGTCATGTTGATTTAAATGCCAATGCAGGCGAATACACGTTAAGTGTTTGGCATTCTGGGTTTAGTGATATTAGTAAGGTTGAATCTCAAACTATTACTGTGGCTACTAACCCGATCACTTATAAAGTAAAGCAGGAAATTGCGGAGCAAATTGACTTTGCTACGGATGAATTTGATGACTATTAATCGTTTAACGAGGCTGATATTTTTAGCCGGTGCTTTATGTTTTAGTAATGCATTGTATGCACAAGTAAAAGGCTTGATACAAATTAGAGCCGTGCAGGGTGACGATACACGTAGCTTCCAAGAGGGCGGCCTTGGGCTATATCGGCACGATACTAAAAGCGACGAACTTATTTTATCCCAAGGTATTTTAGATTTTAATGTTGATTTAGCATCTAGTTGGTCGGCTCATGGGGTGTTAAATGCGAATCAAGATCCTGACGTTGGCCTTGGTTTTACGCAAGCTTATATAAAGTATCAGCCGCTATCTAACAGCAACTATAAATGGCATGTGCGTGTAGGGGGCTTTTATCCACTTATGTCGCTTGAAAACCCTGATATAGGATGGACTTCTCCTTATAACTATACAAACTCAGCTATTAATAGCTGGATAGGCGAGGAAGTACGCACTGTTGGCGCAGAGGTAACTATTAAGCGCCCAGCAAAACGTTTTAACAGCGCTCATAGCTTTAGTTTTGTAGGTGCTACATTTAAAGGCAATGACCCTGCCGGTACTTTACTTGCTTGGCGTGGTTTTGCATTACACGATAGGCAAACTACATTTAACGAAAGTGTTAAATTTGCGCCTGTAGCGGCATTAAATACGTATGAATTACGCTGGCAAGCTAATCAGGTTTTACCGTTTGAAGAAGTAGACGGACGTTTTGGCTATTACGCTGGCGTACACTGGGATTACTTAAAAAAATCACAATTTCGAATTTATTATTACAACAATAACGGTGACCCAACCACACTTAATATTAGTACAGGGCAGTATGCTTGGGATACTCGCTTTACAAGCGCCGCTTGGCTTTATAAGTTTAATAATAAAACCCGCTTTATAGCACAGGTACTTAATGGTAAAACCGAAATGGGCGCTAATGCTTTAATAGATAATGCCTTTTACAGCCATTATTTAATGTTAAGCCATAAAGAAGGCAAGCATCGAGTTTCTGTACGCTACGATTACTTTAAAGTGACAGATAACGACACTACTGCGTTTGATCCTAATGCAAGCAATGGGGAAGGTTTAACCGTAACATGGCGCTACCAGCTCACTAATAAACTACAAATAGGGGTTGAAGGTTCTGCACTTAAAAGTGTTGCAAAAAATAGAGAGCCAATTGGATTTAATGAACGAATCTCGCAGCAGCAAATAACGCTAAACGCTCAATGGCGATTTTAGGTTTTATAAACTAGATTTATTATCAAAAAGGTAGGTATTAAATATGTTTTTTTTGGAGTAATTAATGAATTTGAATAGTATCCGCGTCAAAGTCTCTTTTCCTATTGTTATTTTAGGTATTGCTATCTTGTCGTTAATTATTGGGTATTCATACTTAATTAACTTACAAAAAAATGCATTAGATGTGCAATCCGATAAATTTATTAAGGCTGTGTCTCTTGCTTTGAGTGCCGACAGGGATTTGTATCAAGCAAAGGTTGCTGAGTTAAATTTAGTCGCACATAACGACAATAAAGAAGCTTATTTGCAAAAGCATAAAGAAAATGCCGAGCAAGTAACACAAAGGTTAGAGCAGTACTTAACTTTGTTATCGGATTATCCAAAAGCTATAAATGGGCTTCGCGGTTTTGATGGTGCTTATAATACTTGGTTAAACGCTTCACTGGCCTATATGAATGATAAAACAAATCTAAAAAAACAGTCTCAATCAGAAAAAGCATTTGACGAATTAAGAGCTACGCTTGATCAAGCTGGTGAATTAGCAGAGCAAACATCGGTTGAAGAAGTTCAAAAACTATCAGACACAATTGCTTCAACTAAGTTAACTATGCTTATTTTCGTCATATTAATTTTATTAGTGGCGTGTTGGTTTAGTTACCTTATTCCTAAGCAATTAACACAGCAAATTAACTATGTAACTTCTCGTATTAACGATATAGCCTCTGGTGATGGCGATTTAACTGGCAGGATCGCTATAACGTCTAAAGATGAATTTTCTGAACTTGCAACGCAGTTCAATCGTTTTCTCGACAACTTACAGCAATTAATTCGCGATATTTTAGAGCAATCAAAAGAACTAAGTGAATTAGGAGGTGAGTTAAGTCAGGTTGCAAATAAAAACAATGCTGTAAATCAAACGCTCAGCCAAGCCTCTGAGTCAATAGTAAGTGCAGTGCATGAGATGAGTGTAGCAAGTAGAGAAGTTGCAGGTGTTGCTCAGCAATCATCAACAGAAGCTGATAAATCGTTAAATTTAGCTCAGCAAGGACTAACAGCGGTTGCGCACTCTAGTTCTCGTATTATTTCTTTGTCGCAAAATATGGAGCAAGCTATGGCGCGCTCTACAGAGCTACAACAAAGTTCTGATAACATTGCCAAAGTACTTGAGGTTATTCGTGCAATTGCAGAGCAAACAAATCTGCTGGCGCTTAATGCTGCTATTGAAGCCGCGCGAGCTGGTGAATATGGCAGAGGTTTTGCTGTGGTAGCAGATGAAGTAAGAACATTGGCTACACGCACGCAAGTAAGCACAAACGATATTCAAAAAATGATAGAGCAATTTGCAACGAGCGTAGAACAATCAATTAAAGCGATAGATGAAGGTAAGCAATTTGCAGATGATGCGGTTGGCTCGTTTAGTCAAACTAATGATGTGCTTAATGCAATGCAAAGCTCGTCTACTAAAGTAAATGATATGGCGATGCAAACAGCGCAAGCGACTGAAGAGCAGACAACGGTTGCAGATGAAATAAGTCAAAACCTATCATCATTAAACGATCAAACTTTAGAAGGGGGAGCGCTTGCTCGAACTACTGAAGATGTATCTAAAAACATGGAACAATTGACAGATGAGCTAAATCACTTAGTGCATCGATTTAAAGTTTAAATAAGCTGATTATCGGGTTAGATAACTCTTTAAGGTTTTGAAATATAATTGTATTTATATTATTTGCTAGCTAGAGTTCAGCTTGAATCGTCATTATAAAAATAAAAAGGGACTTTAAAAGTCCCTTTTTTAATGCAATTTTAACCTTGAGAAGTCAACAAAGCCTAAAGTGCATTAGTATTACTTTTTATCAAAAGCGCGTTTCATGTAGTTAGGTGTAGCGAGTGCACCATGATGAATACCGCTGTTGTAGTATTCACTTTGCTCAGCTATTTGTGCTGCGCCGTCTTCTCTAAAACCGTCAAATGCTTGTGATTTACGCGCAAGTGTTACTGACCATAAGCCGCTTGGGTAAATTGGTTGCGGGAATGGCAGTGTTTGTAAATCGTTAAAGCCTACGCTTAGCATTGCTTCGCGCATTTCAACTAATAATGGCATATGCATAAGAGGTGATTCGCTTTGTTGTACTAAAATACCACCTGGGCGCAGTGCATCTAAACAGCTTGTGTAAAACGCATGATTAAATAAACCTTCACCTGGACCCACCGGATCGGTGCCATCAACAATAACCACGTCGATAGATTCGCCAGCGGCTTCGCGCATGTATTTAATACCGTCGTCAAACATAACCGTTGCACGGGCGTCGTTGTTAGATTCACAAAGCTCTGGGAAGTATTTTAACGACATTTGCGTTACTACTTCGTCTATATCTATTTGCGTTACAGTTTCTACGCCTGGGTGTTTTAATACTTCGCGTAAAGTTCCGCAGTCGCCGCCGCCAATAATAACGACGTTTTTAGGGTTTGGGTGCGCTAAAAGTGCAGGGTGGCTGATCATCTCATGATAAAAGAAGTTTTCGCGGGTTGTTACCATAGTACACCCGTCGATGATCATTAAATTACCAAAGTCTGTGGTTTCAAACATTTCTACCTTTTGAAAAGGAGACTGTTTTTCATCTAACTTTTTATTAATACGTAATGAAAATGCGCTGCCATCGCGGTCGCTAATTTCAGTAAACCACTTACTTTGATCTAAATTTGCCATAGTTACTATTACACTTTTTTAGGTTGAGTATGAAAAAGGGGCAATTCTGCCAGTGCTTGGCGTTTTGCTCAATGACATTTTAACTGATTTGACGAATAAAGTTAGTTAGGAGTGAGTGAAAGTTCAATTTTTGTTAGCCTAGTGGATAGTGACGTATTAAAATGCGCCTTTATACCTAATTGACTAAAGAAGAGTTGCCATGACCTGGGGTTTAGAAACAGCACGCGCCACTTATAACGTTGCTCATTGGAGTGATGGTTATTTTGATATTAACGCACAAGGCGAACTGGTGGCTTACCCAGATGGCGACCAAACAAAACCGGCCATTTCTTTAACGCAATTAACTGAGCAGTTTAAACAACAAGGTTTAACGTTGCCGGTTTTAGTACGCTTTACTGATATTTTAAAAAATCGTGTAGACACCCTTACTAACGCGTTTACGCAAGCGCGAGCAAATCGTGAATATAACGGAAAATACACCTGTGTTTACCCAATAAAAGTAAATCAGCAACGTTCTGTAGTAAGTAAGCTATTAGCGCATCCAAGCGGGCTTGTTGGCCTAGAAGCAGGCTCCAAGCCAGAACTTATGGCTATTTTGGGCGTAGCAAAAGAGCCAATCACAATAGTGTGTAACGGCTATAAAGACAGTGAGTTTTTACGCTTAGCATGTATTGGTCAAGCAATGGGCCACAGCGTAAAAATTGTGGTAGAGAAGCTTTCAGAACTAACCACACTACTTGAAGAAATAGACAACCTAGGCATTGAACCTGCTATTGGTATTCGTATTCGCCTAAATTCAGTAGGCAAAGGCAAGTGGCAAAACACGGGCGGCGAAAAAGGCAAGTTTGGTTTAACGGCAGGCCAAGTACTAAGTGCTGTTGAAGTGCTGAAAAAGCATAATAAGCTGCACTTAATGCAAATGGTGCATTTTCATATTGGTTCTCAAATTGCCAACATTCGTGATATTCACCGTGCTTTACGTGAATGTGCACGCCACTTTGCTGAGCTTACACAATTAAACGTACCGTTAAATACCGTTGATGTGGGCGGCGGCTTAGGCGTTGATTACGAGGGCTCTGGCTCGCGTAGTGCTTGTTCAATGAATTACACCGTAGAAGAGTATGCGCGTAATGTAGTGAATGCATTTGCAGAAGTGTGCGATCAGCATAACCTTACGCATCCGGCCATTATCACCGAATCGGGGCGTGCTTTAACCGCTCACCATGCGGTATTAATTACCGATGTAATTGACGTAGAAAAAGCGCCCAATCATTTAAATCCAGAGCCACCGCTTGAAAATAGCGCGTTAGTGCTTGATGAAATGTGGCAGTGTTTACAGCGTTTAAACCCGCGTATGGCACTTGAGATTTATCACGACGCTATGCACTTATTTAGCGAAGCGCACGATCAGTACGTGCATGGCTTAGTAAGCATGCTAGAGTGGGCGAAAATAGAGCAGCTTTACTTTACTATTTTACATCGTGTACGTGCATCGCTTAGTAATAACGCGCGCGCGCACCGTGAAGTCCTCGACGATTTAAACGAAAAGCTTGCCGATAAACTCTTTGTTAACTTTTCATTATTTCAGTCATTGCCTGATGTATGGGGTATTCAGCAGTTGTTTCCGGTTATGCCAATCGAAAACTTAACTCAACCATTGACTCAGCGCGCGATTATTCAAGATATTACCTGTGACTCTGACGGTCAAATCCGCGAATACGTTGAAGGCGCTGGTATCGAAACCAGCCTACCAATACCAGAATATAAACACGGCGAGCAATACCACATTGCTATGTTTATGGTGGGTGCATATCAAGAAATTTTAGGCGATTTACATAACCTATTTGGTGACACTGATTCAGTGCACGTAGAGCTTAACGATGAAGGTTATGTGTTAACCAATGCTATAAAAGGTGATAGCGTTAAGGATGTATTAAAGTTTGTTGACTATGATAGCGCCATTTTAGCTGACAACTTTGCGTACCAAGTTAATAAACTTGATATATCAGCGCAGTGTAAAGAAGGTTACTTAGCTGAGCTTAATGCAGGCCTTGAAGGCTATACCTATTTTGAAGATTAATTTGTAAGCAACTGAAAGCGCAGTATTAGTGGCTGCGCAATGTTTAAAGGAATGGAAGTAATGTCAGTTATTCGCGGTGTATTTAGTATTATTTTTTACACAATAAACACACTTTTTTGGTTTGTGCCTATTTTTATTTGTGGGCTTATAAAGCTTATACCTATTAAGCCTCTACAAAAGGTTATGAGCTGGGCTGCAAAGCAATTTGCAACTATTTGGGTGACCTTTAATAGCTTAAATCAAAAGTTATTTACGCCAACTAAACTTAATGTAACTGGCCTTGAAGACCTTAAGCTAAAGGATTGGTACCTAGTAATTGCAAATCACCAAAGCTGGGTCGATATTTTAGTATTGCAGCGCGTGTTTAACCGTAAAATTCCATTTTTAAACTTCTTTTTGAAAAAAGAGCTTATTTACGTGCCTATTCTAGGTTTGTGTTGGTGGGCGCTTGATTTTCCGTTTATGACTCGCACGAGTAAAAGCCAATTAAAAAAGAATCCAAAGCTGCGTGGCAAAGACTTAGAAACCACGCGTAAAGCCTGCGAAAAATTTAAAGAGATGCCAGTAAGTGTGGTTAACTTTGTAGAAGGCACTCGTTTTACTACACAAAAGCACGCGCGCCAAAATAGCCCGTTTCCACATTTATTAAAACCAAAAGCGGGCGGTATTGCTTTTGTAATGCAAGCGATGGGCGAGCAAATTACTAAAGTGGTTAACGTTACCATTCATTACCCTGATGGCATTCCTACATTCATGGATTTTGCAGGTGGTAAGGTAAAAAATATCAACGTACACGTGGATGTAAGGCCTGTAAGCGAAGAGCTTATTGGTGACTACACCGGCGATTCTGAATTTAGAGTACGCTTTCAAAGCGAGCTAAATCGTTTATGGGAAAATAAAGAGCAAACATTACAATCGCTCGAAAAACACCCCAAATAAAAGGCAAAAATATGAGCTTACAGTTATGCTAAAAAAGTGGTTACCAAATTGGCTTAACGGCTTAATTGTGGGCTGCGTATTGTTTTCTAATGTAATGCTTTTTGGCTCACTAGTATTTGTACTAGGGCTTATTAAGTTATTACTGCCTTTGTCTGTTGTTAACTCTTTATTGCACAGCGCTTATCGAGGGTGGTGTAATGGCAATCGGTTTGGCTTGTGGCTAGGTTGTCCTAATATTGTGGTTGATATAAGTGGCGATTTAAATTCAAAAAGTTGGTATTTACTTATATGTAATCACTCGAGTTGGTTAGATATAACCGTGCTTAGCTCATTACATGCATTACCAGCCCCTAAGTTTTTTTTAAAAGATGAATTAAAATACGTGCCTTTTATTGGCACTGGTGCGTGGGCTATGGGTATGCCGTTTATGAAACGGGTAAGCAAAGCACAGCTTGCTAAAAACCCAAAATTGAAAGGGTTGGATGTAGAGCGCACAAAGCACAGCTGTCGCAATTTTCGTCACTATCCTACTACCATCGTTAATTTTGTTGAAGGCACACGCTTTACGCCAGCTAAGCATGATCTGCAGCAAAGCCCTTTTAAGCACTTATTAAAACCCAAAGCGGGTGGCATTGCTTTTGCGCTTGAAGTGCTAGCCAACCAATTTGATGCCATGCTAAATACAAGTTTAGTGTATAGCGGTAAAACAGATCACGTTTGTCGGAACTTACTCAAAGGCGAGCTAGATTCTATTTATGTTTCAATAGACGTAACGCCCATTAATGACAATATGCAGGGCAGCTATCAAACCGATGACGTATTTAAAGCTAATTTTCAACATTATGTGAATGAGCTATGGGTTGCGAAAGATCAGCAGCTTGCCGATATTTATGCTCAACAAGATTTACCTGAACCACAAATCAGTAAGGAAATTGAAACACTATGACCAATACCCACCTACAGGAGTTAATCGCTCCTTGGTTTGAAAAAGTACCCGATGCGGATTTTCTTAGTTCTATTACCGCAGTTTCAATAGGGATTTTTTCTTTATTAATTGTTTACTTATTTACTCGTAGGTTAATGTTACCAGGCATTCAAAAAGTGGTAACTAAGCTTTCGCCTCAACGTATTGGTTCGTTGTCGCCTATGCTTAATAAGCTTAATAGACGTATTGCAGGTATGCTTTGCTGCGTATTATTTTTGGCGACCTTTGACAGTGTTTATCCGGTTAATGAGCTGACCGCTGAAATTTTGAAAACGGTTGGCCAAGCCATACTAATTATTCATGTAGGTTTTATTTTTAGCAGTATTGTAAGTATTGCGGGTTCTATTTATAACCAATTGGAGTTTGCACGCGAAGTCCCTATTCAGGGCTTAATTCAGGTTGTTAAGCTAATCACCTTTATTGTGTGTGCTATTTTAATTGTAAGTATTTTCCTTGAGAAATCTCCCACTTATATTCTCTCTGGCTTTGGTGCTATTGCAGCTGTTACGTTATTAGTATTTAAAGACACTATTTTAGGCTTTGTAGCGAGTATTCAAATCGCAGCAAATCGCCTAGTAACCTATGGTGATTGGATTCAAGTAGAAAACTACGGCGCCGATGGCGAAGTAATTGATTTGGGTTTAAACACTGTAAAGGTACGTAACTGGGATAACACCATAACAACTATTCCAACTTATATGCTAGTTGCGGGTTCGTTTAAAAACTGGCGTGGTATGCAAGAGTCGGGCGGTAGACGTATTAAACGTTCACTTAATATAGATATGCACAGTATTTGTTTAGTAAGTGACGAATTTAGAAAACAAATAGATGCGGCTATTCCGTTGCATGATTACATTCGAGTGACGACATTACCCGCTCAGGTTTCTAATTTAGGGCTGTTTCGTCGTTATGCTGAGGGCTATTTAAAGCAGCACAGTAAAATTAATACGTCGCTTACGTTAATGGTACGAGAGCTACAACCAATGAACCACGGGTTACCGATTGAGTTTTATTGCTTTAGTGAAGACAAACGCTGGATTTCGTACGAGCATCTACAAGCCGAAATAATGGACCATTTACTTGCAGTATTGCCAGTGTTTGGGCTTAGGGCATATCAAAGTGTTAGTGGGCAATTAAGCCCTCCTAACGAGCAACAAACAGATAAGCCAACATTTAGAGTGATGGCAAATAGTGCTGCAAAAGACCCACAGCAATAAATAAAGCTAAGAGCCACCAAATAGGTGGCTTTTTAAATCGCAGCCATGCAAATGTAATTATTACTAACGCAACCTGCCAAAGGTTATGCACAGCCGATGTCCAAATTGGTGAATACAATGCGGCCGCTAAAAAACCGACTACCGCTGCATTAAGCGCCGCTATTGAACTTGCAAAACGCGGCTTACTTGCCAAGTTAATCCAACTCTTCTGGAACGCCAGTATAAGTAAAAAACCAGGCATAAATATAAGCAGTGTAGCTATAAGGGCACCCACTAAAGGTTGCTCAGTAGTAAGTTGTGCGCCTAAGTAAGTAGCAATAGTAAACATAGGCCCTGGCACTGCCTGTGCACTCGCGTAAGCACTTAAAAACTGATCATCACTCAATGCTGGTACGCCAGCTTGAAGTACCGGCAGTACTACGTGTCCGCCGCCAAACACCATTGCACCCGCTTGGTAAAAAGGGGTAAACAAAGCAAACTCATGCCCTAGTGGAATAAAGCTAACCCCAAGTAAGAGTGCAAATAACCCCAGTGCAATCCAATTAATATTACTGTTTTTACTGCTAACATCGTCTGCTACTGTGCCAAGTTTTAATAAAGGCCATATAGCACCTATTGTTGCAGCGGTGATTAAAATCGCTATTTGAGTTCCCATCATTGGAAATAACACCAAGGCAAGTGTACTCATTATCGCAAGTAACTTAAGCGCAGCACTTGTACAAAAGCTTTTAGCCATACTAAGTGTTGCATCCGCGACTATAACAACGGCAAATAACTTTAAGCCTGCAATAATTGCAAAGTAAACAGCGTCAAACTGATGGGCACTAACCGCAAGCAGCACCATTATTAAAAACGAAGGCAAGGTAAAGCCTACAAAAGCAGCTATACCACCCAGTACTCCTGCACGCTCAACACCAATAGCAAAACTAACTTGGCTAGAGCCTGGCCCTGGTAATGCTTGGCTTAAACTAATAAGTTGTGCGTAACGGGTGTTAGTTAGCCAATTTAACGAGTCTACAAAGTGGCGCTTAAAATAGCCTAAATGCGCAGCGGGGCCACCAAAACTCATGCACCCTAGTAAAAAAAATTGTCTAAAAATAGCAATTAACATTGCGCCAAGATCCTTTGTAAAATTCATTAAATTGTCACAGCGTAGTATGACATTTTTATTAAAACGGCACATTAGTTTGAGGTCTGTTTAACAATCAAGCAAGATGCGCTGCTTTTAACACTCTCTTCATAGTTTGTTCATACATGTATTTGCATACTCTTGCTAAATTCTTAATGAATAGGGTATCACCATGACTTTAACTAAATCACTTTTAAGCGTAACCGTAGTAGCTGTATTACTTTCTGGTTGTGAAATGAATAACACTGGTAAAGGTGCGGCTATTGGCGCAGCAGCGGGTGGCGTATTAGGTAAAGCAACAAGTAACCATAAAGATAAGCGTATTTTTATAGGCGCTGCTATCGGCGCACTAGCTGGCGCTGCAGTGGGTAACTACATGGATAAGCAAGAAGAAGCATTTCGTGATGAACTTGCAGGCTCTGGTGTTGAAGTTGTACGTGAAGGCGATAACTTGCGTTTAGTTATGCCATCTAATATTACGTTTGCGACCGACCAATCTTATATTTCGTCTGGCTTTAACGATACCTTAGATGCTATTGCTAAAGTGATGAACAAATACGAAAAAACGTACCTAAGTATTGAAGGCCATACAGATAGCACAGGTAAAGACAGCTACAACATGAACCTATCGCGTGAACGTGCTCAAAGCGTTAAAAACTACTTAGTGAACCAGCAAATCATGGCTGAGCGTGTAAGTACTATGGGTTATGGCGAAACACGTCCAATTGCGACTAACGATAGTGCAAATGGCCGTGCTCAAAACCGCCGTGTAGAAATTCAAATAGTACCAAACACTGAAGAATAATTAGCCTTTATTAAACTGTAATTCACACAGTTTTTGATACAACGGGTTACTTGCTACTAATTCTTGGTGGGTACCCGTTGCTATAATCTCTCCATTTTCCATTACCACAATCACATCGGCATGTTTAACCGTTGCTAGTCTATGGGCAATAATAAGCGTGGTGCGGTTTTGCATTAAATGCTCAAGCGCTGCTTGTACATGGTGCTCACTTTGAGCATCGAGTGCGCTGGTGGCTTCATCAAGAAGGAGTATTTCAGGGTCTTTTAGTATGGCACGCGCAAGCACAATACGTTGCTTTTGCCCCCCCGATAACCGCACACCTTGCTCACCTAAAAAACTGTTATAACCTTGCGGTAATTGTTTAATAAATTCATCTGCATGAGCATGTTTGGCAGCGGCATATACTTGCTCGTCACTTGCTTTTGGGTTGCCGTAGCGAATGTTATGCATTACATCGGAGCTAAACAAGATAGGGTTTTGCGCGACCATACCCATTTTACCTCTGAGGGTATTAAGCGATAATTCTTTAATGTTTATATCTTTAAATTTAATGGCTCCGCTAGCCGGATCGTAAAAGCGCTGTAGTAATTCAAATAAGGTTGTTTTACCTGCGCCAGAAGGGCCAACAATAGCCACAGTTTGGCCTTGAAGTATATTTAAACTTATTTTATTAAGTGCGCTTACGTCTGGGCGAGAAGGGTAGTTAAAGCTTATATTCTCAAGCGTAATAGCAGGGCTGTTACTATTTTTTAGTAAGTTACTATCTTGTGGATTTAGTGGGTTTTCTATCTCACTTTTAACAGCAAGTAACTCAAGTAATCTTGCAGCTGCGCCTGCTGCGCGTTGTAGTTCGCCATATACTTCAGCAACGGTTGCCACCGACATTGCCACCATAATAGCGTAAAACACAAAGGCTCCTAGCTCACCGCCAGTCATGGTACCTGCTAATACGTCGCTGCCGCCGACCCACAGCATTGCGCTAATAGCACTAAAAGTTAAAAATATTACCGCTGCAATTAAAAACGAGCGTTGTTTAATGCGGCTTTTAGCCACATTAAAGGCTTTTTCGGTTTCAAGTGCAAAAGCGTGCTGCTCTTGTTCTTCGTGGCTATAGCTTTGCACTACTTTAATATTTTGAATGATCTCGCCGGCATAGGTGCTTATATCAGCTATGGCATCTTGGCTGGAGCTTGCAAGTTTGCGCACCTTTTTACCAAATACCATCATAGGAACAAGTACCAACGGCACACAAGCAACAACCACTAAAGTAAGTTTTAAATTAGTAAACAGCAGCATAGCAAGTCCACCAACCAGCATAAGTACACTGCGCAGCGCCATAGAAAATGATGAACCAATAATTGATTGCAGTAATGTTGTATCGGTTGTTAAACGCGACATAAGCTCGCCACTGCGGTTTTCTTCAAAGTAGCTTGGGTGCAAAGTAACAATGCGATTAAACACGGCTTTGCGAATATCGTTACTAACTCGCTCGCCAATCCACGACATTAAATAAAAGCGGCTAAACGTGCCTACGGCCAATAAACTAATTAAACCAATAAGCACCAATACAGCTTGTTGTAGCTGATCTTTAGAGCCAGCTATAAAGCCATGATCTATGACAAACTTAACCCCTTGCCCTAATGATAAGTTAACACCTGCTGTTACTAACAGGGCAGCAAGCGCCGCTACTACCATCCATTTATACGGTTTAATAAAAGCAAAAATAGGTAATAAACTACTAAAAGCGGCTTTTTCGGGCTTAGGGCTTGTTTTTGACATAGTGGATTCTTTTTAAAGGTTAAGGTATAGATATGGCACTAAGATAATAAAAATCAATACTATTAAATATTAGCCAATAAGGAAACGTTATGACTACTGCAACCGTAAGTGGAGAATTTAATGTAAATCTAGCCCCAATTGAAGGTTACGCAAGCGGCCAAAACGGCGTTAATTTAGGGCGTATGTCGATAGATAAAACATTTAAAGGTAGCTTAAATGCCACCAGCCAAGGCGAAATGCTAAGCGCCATGACCCCTACACAAGGCAGTGCCGGTTATGTTGCCATAGAGCAAGTGATAGGTGAGCTTGAAGGTAAGCAGGGCAGTTTTGTACTGCAACACTTTGGCACTATGGATAAAGGCCAAGACAGCCTAATTTTAAATGTAATTCCCGACTCAGGCACTAATGAGCTAGAAGGGTTAACGGGCAGTATGAAAATACGTATTGAGCAAGGGATTCACTACTACGATTTTGAATACACTTTATAAGATACACAAGGATTAAAATGCAAAAAGTAATCGAATTTAGAAAGACCCGTTTTTTGGGTGGGGTAGATATAGTCGCACTGAATGACCGCATACAGGAATTAAACCAAGATGGCTGGAAAGTAATAAACGCAGTGCCCTTGGCAGGTTTTTATGGGCAAGTGCACGGTTATACATTACTTATTGAAACTAACGAGCTTTAAATGACATTTACAGTATGGTTAAGCCTAGCGGCTATTTGTATGATGGGCGCAATGTCGCCAGGACCAAGTTTAGCGGTGGTTTTAAAGCACTCACTTAACGGTAGTATGAAAAACGGTATGCTTGCCGCGCTCAGTCATGGTACTGGCGTTGGCTTGTATGCCGGTGCATCGTTATTAGGGTTAGGCGCTTTAATGACGCAGTTTCCAACTGTTTATCAAATACTCGTTTACTTAGGTGCGGCCTATTTGGCGTATTTAGGCATAAAAATATTGCTAGCAAAACCAAGTAATGACGAACTTGAAGTACAAAAAAGTGAGGTAAGTGAAGCTAAAGCATTACAAGATGGTTTTGCCATTGCTTTTTTAAACCCCAAGCTCGCGATTTTCTTTTTAGCCTTGTTCTCACAGTTTATTGACCCTCAGTTACTTACTTTAAGTGTGGGCATAATTATGTGTTTAACTGTGTTTGTAATTGATACCGGTTGGTACTTGCTGGTGGCGTTACTGACCGAGGTTTCAAAAAACCGCTTTGGATTTACCAAACAAAACCCGTGGCTTGATAAAATACTGGGAGTCGTATTTATCGCTCTTGCGATAAAAGTGGTGCTTAGCCTTTAAATAGCGTTCCAAATGTAGGTGTCTGTACGCGCATACACCTGCAGCCTAGCCCTCATGCCCTGCATACGTATTCATCACATTAATTTTACCTTTTAGTTACAATTTGTTGGTTGTGTTTTGAACAACACAGCAACACCTGACAACAATAACTCAAAGGTTCACACACATGGACAAGTTTAAACTAAGTGCACTTATGCTGGCTTTATTTGCCGCTAATAGTGCATTGGCTGCAAACGAAAGCTCAACAAATCAATCACCTAGTGCACAAGTTGAAGATTTAGAAATTATTGAAGTGCGAGGCTTTAGTCGCAGTTTAATCCAATCTTTAAATCAAAAGCGTTTTAGCGATACGGTGTCAGAACAAATTTCTGCCGATGATTTAGGGGCGCTGCCTGATATTTCAATGGCCGATGCACTTACACGATTACCTGGTATTTCAGCGGTACGAACGGGCGGGCAAGCAGCGCAAATTAATATACGCGGGCTGTCGGGCGGGTTTGTATTTTCAACACTTAACGGCCGTGAGCAAGTATCTACGAGTGGCAGCCGCAGTATTGAGTTTGACCAATATCCGTCAGAATTAATTAGCTCCGCGGCGGTATACAAATCGCCAAAGGCATCGCTTATTGAAGGCGGCGTGGCCGGTACGGTAGAGCTTGAAACCGCCAGCCCACTCAATAACGACCAAACACATAAATTTGTAGCTAATGTGCGCGGTATGTATAACGACCGCGCCTCAGAGGTATCTGATGCCACTGAGTTTGGCGACCGAATTAGTTTTTCGTATCAAGGTAAATATTTAGACGATACATTAGGTGTGGCACTGGGATTTGCGCGTTTATTTCAGCCAAGTGTAGCAACGCAGTTTATTGGCCTTGCATACAACGATAGAAAAGATGTTGATGGCGCACCAAACGACACAAATGGCCCCATAGATAGCCCAGAAAGTGAATACATTAGCGAAGGCTTTGAGCTACAGCATTTAGGCGGTGAAGAAACCCGTAATGGTTATTTAGCTGCCATAGAGTGGGCACCAGTAGATAATTTTAAATTAAAAGGTGATGCGTTTTTATCTCGCTTTGATAAAGAGTCATTTGCCCGTGGTTTTAGGGTTAAATTAGGCGGCCCCTCTGCAGCATACGCAAATGCGCAACTTGATGGCAATGCTGTAATTGGTGCAGCGGTTAATCGTACTTCGCAAAGTTATACCCGTGTTGAAATAGTGAATGACGACAACCAAGATTTTGACGAAGTAGACAGCTTTGGCGTTAATGCCGATTGGCAAGTAACCGATAGACTAATTGTTAATGCCGATGTAGCGCTTTCTCGCGCAAAAAGTAATTTTAGAAATGGTTTGTTGTGGAGCTTAGTAGCTGAAGATGCCAATGCAGAAACGCCGGTATTTGATAACAACGTTGCAATTAACTATCAATTAAATGGCTTAAATTTACCTGACGTTGGGTTTAATCAGGCGGCCGCCTTTAGTGATATAGACCGAGTAATGGTCAGTAAATATGGTATTTACCCTGATCAAACAGAAGATGAAGTAACGGCATTTAGACTCGACTTTAAATACGAGCTAGAAAGCGACATATTTAGCTCAGTTGAGTTTGGTGCACGCTACTCAGATAGAGAGTACAGCCGTAAACGCTCGGTATTTGAGTACGGTAACGATGGGGCGTTTTCAGCAACGCAACCCCCTTTGCGCTTAACCGACGATATGGCGTCAGTGGTTGACTGGCAGGGCGAGTTTAGTTACTTCCCGTCGTATTTAGCCATTGATTTAGACAAAGCACTTAACGCATGGTTTCCAGATGGCACGCCAGAGCCTGTTCAAACATGGGGTAATGCCGATGGCGTAGACGACGCGCAAGGTTACACAACTAACTATTCGTGGTCAGTGTTACAAAGCGGCTCGGTGTTTGAAGATGTGCTAGCTGCGTACGTTATGGTAAACATTAACACGCAAATAGGGGGGCTCGACTTATCGGGCAATGTGGGTGTGCGCCGCGTTGAAACCGATCAATCAGCAACGGTGCTAGAGAACGTAGCAGGCGATGCGCGCTTAGGTGCGCAAAATATTGTTGATGAGAACGGCATTGTAAATGATTTATACGCGCCTAATGTATTAGGCACTAAATACACCGACTACTTACCATCATTAAATTTAAACCTGCAACTTAACGATAATTCACTTGTACGCTTTGCTGCGGCTAAAGTCATGTCGCGTGCGCCAATTAACCGCTTAGCGGGCGATGCCAGTGCAAACGTAAGTGATGATGGTGTTATTAATGGTTCAAGTACTAATAACCCATTTTTAAAACCCTTTTATGCCGACCAATACGACTTATCTTACGAATATTATTTTGAAGAAGGTAACGGCACCATCGCTGCGGCGTTATTTTATAAAAATATAGACTCGTTTGTTGAAACCTTATCAATCGAAAACTTTGACTTTAAAGGCAACGGCTTTAACGTACCCGACTTTATAGAAGACCCCGTTAGTGGCGAGCAAGTTGCCACAACTAACGGTATTTACACCACGGCAGTTAATAACGGTGAAGGTGGCTACATTAGAGGGCTAGAGCTTGCTTATACGCAAGTGTTTACCTTTTTACCTGAGCCATTTAATGGCTTAGGTGCTAATGCAAGTTACTCAAACACCGAAAGTGAAATTGAATCGATCACCAGTTTAGGGGGCGACACGTTAGCGCAATCTTTACCTGGGCTATCTAATAACGTGTTTAATGCCACGGTTTTTTACTCAATGGATGATTTTGAAACCCGCCTTAATGTGCGTTACCGCGATGAATTTGTATCAGAGCAGGTTGCCATTAACGAGCAAGTGGTTAATTTTGATGCCGAAACCGTAGTCGACTTTCAAACCTCTTATCGCTTTAGCGACTCGCTAACAATGCTTTTGCAAGTTAATAACTTAACCGATGAACCAACCCAAAGTTACTTTGGCTCAGAGCAACGAACAGGGACGACTCAGTACTTTGGTCGTCAGTTCTACCTTGGTTTTACATACAGTCATTAATTAGCAAACGGAGCGTTTAAAAATGAAAATTATAACTATGTCTAAATATTTGCTAATAACGTTAGCGTTAATGCTATTAGCAGCGTGTGGTGGAACAGGTGATGTTGAATCTGGTGAACCATTACTTACCTGTAATGTGCCACAAGTCCCTAATGAAGCGGGGTCACAATGTGTCGATCCCGAACCTATATCGTGCCCTGCACCTACAGTACCTGATGAAAATAACGAAAGTTGCGTGGTTGGCGCCGACCCAACCCTGCCAGACCCTGTTGTATTTGCAGGGGAGGGAGAGGCGGTTTTATTTTATAACCGCTTAGCCGATGATAACTACGAAGGCTACCGATTACATTCGTGGAATAACGATGTGTGTGATGCTTATGCACCACCATTTGATACCAGTGATTGGGCTAACGGCCATGAATACGATGGTATTGATCCAAACTACGGTGCGTACTGGATAATTAACCTTAAAGAGGGTTATAACGAATGTGCCAATTTTATTATTCATATTGGTACAGAAGGGTCAGGTAAGGCGTTTGGTGATGTGGATTTGACCATGCCGCTGATGCAAGACGATGAAACCTTTCAGCGTATGAACTTTACCATTCATGGCGAGCCTTCGGTGTTTGAATACCCTATATTAAGTTTAGGCGAACGCGCAGTTGCTATAACAGGTGCTTCAGCGCATTGGATTGATTTAAATACTATTTTGTATAAACCAAGTAACGAGCTTACAAGCCTGATTAAGTTACATTCATCAGCTACGGCTGAGCTTGAAGTGGATATTGATACTGGTTTAAACGGCGATACTGTTACGCTGCAATCAAGCAATATAACTGATGAGCAAGCGTCAAAAGTACCGCATTTAACCACCTGGAACGCATACGAAGGAATTTGGGATACAAGCACTGCCAAAACGCTTATTAAATCGCAGCTTGTTATTGCAGGTTACGATAGTGAAGGTAAGCTTCTAGAAGCAAGCTATGTGCAAACCGCTAAAGCACTCGATGCCCTTTATACGCAAGGCGAAGACGATGCTAATGAAGCTGTGCTGGGTGTAAATTATGGCAATAACGCGATTGATGTAACTGTGTGGGCACCCACCGCTAATAACATGATGCTAAACGTGTTTGATGATGCAAAAACACAAGTGCACTCTACGCCAATGACATTAAATACACAGACAGGTATTTGGCAAGCAAGTTTAGATATGCAATACGACCGCCACTACTACCGCTTTAATTTTGATGTTTACCACCCACTGACTCAGCAAATAGAGTCGCTTTGGAGCACAGACCCTTACTCACTAAATGTATCTACCAATGGCTTATACAGCCAGTTGATTAATTTAGCCGATGAAGACACTAAACCCGAAGGCTGGGATACACGCCTTATTCCTACGGTAGAAAACCCAGAAGATGCAATTATTTACGAGGGTCATGTACGTGACTTTAGCGCACGCGATAACAGCGTAACAGAGGCTAACCGTGGTAAGTACCTTGCGTTTACTGAGCTAAATAGTGCTCCTATGCAGCACTTACAAACTTTGGCTCAAAATGGCTTAACGCATTTTCATTTATTACCTATTACTGATATTGGCACCATAGATGAAGACGAAAGTAAGCGTGTAGATATTAGCGATACGCTAGGTGATTTATGTGAGCAAATTAATGATGAAGCCGATGCGTGTAAAACCCAAGATAAAAGCAGCACCATTATTGATTTAATGGGTGGTAATTTACCAGGCTCAGATGACGCACAAGCACTTGCTAATGCTATGCGCAGCTTAGATAGCTTTAACTGGGGTTACGATCCGCATTACTTTATAGCGCCTGAAGGCTCGTACGCCTCAAGCCCAGAGGGCATTGCCCGCGTTAAAGAAACCCGCGCTATGGTGCAATCACTGCAATCTATTGGTCTGCGCGTAGTGCTTGATGTGGTTTATAACCATACAACATCGTCGGGTATTTGGGATAAGTCGGTATTTGACAAACTAGTACCGGGTTACTATCACCGTTATAACGAAGTAAGTGGTGAAATAGAGCGCTCAACGTGTTGTGAAAATACAGCCACAGAGCATGTAATGATGGATAAGTTTGTTAGCGATTCATTAGTTATTTTGGCACGCGAATTTGGCTATGACAGCTTTAGATTTGATGTAATGGGGCACATGCCAAAATCGTCAATTCTTGCAGCACGTGATGCAGTGCAAGCTGTTGATGAAGATAACTACTTTTATGGCGAAGGCTGGGACTTTGGTGAGGTGGCAAATAACCGCTTATTTGTGCAAGCCAAACAAGCCGATATGGCCGGTAGCGAAGTAGGTACCTTTAACGACCGTATTCGTGAAGCCGTTCGCGGTGGTGCATTATTTAGTAATAGCTCAACAGATGGCAATTTAGCAGAGCAAGATACTTTACGTTTGTCGCTTGCGGGTAATTTACAAAACTACATTTTAAAAGACTTTAAAGGTAACTCAGCAAAGGGTAATAGCTTTACTTGGAATACTCAGCCAACGGCGTATGCACTAGACCCTGCCGATAGCATTCATTACGTATCTAAACACGATAACGAAACACTATGGGATCAGCTGCAATATAAACACAGCGCTAACATGAGTATTGAGCAGCGCGTTCGTGCTCATAATATGGCGTTAGCACTCCCTCTTGTGAGCCAAGGTATTCCATTTATGCAAATGGGCGCCGACTTGCTACGTTCAAAATCGATGGATCGTAACAGCTACGACTCGGGCGACTGGTTTAACTTTGTTGATTTTACCCAAGATACCAATAACTGGAATATTGGCTTGCCACCCGCACAAGACAACGAAGTGAAATGGCAAGAAATTATGCCTATTTCTGCTAATACCCAAGCGGCTGCACAGCCACAAGATATTACCTTTGCACATGATGTATTTAATGAATTTTTACAAATACGTAGTAGCAGCCCACTATTTAGATTAACCACAGAGCAAGATGTTATTGAGCGAGTGGGTTTTCATAACGTAGGTAAAGCGCAGCAACATGGCTTAATTGTAATGAGCATTGATGATGGCGAAGGGCTAACAGACTTAGACCCTGCATTTGACGCGCTTGTTGTCGTGATTAACGCAACCGAGCAAACCCTTAGCCATACTATTGCCACCGCAGCGGATTTTGAATTACACAATGTATTAAAAAACAGTGTTGATGCAAGTATGGCTAGCGCCAATTTTGCCGCAGGCGATAACGAAGGCACATTTACTGTACCGCCTTACACATTAGCTGTTTTTACTAAAAACCAAGGTGAGAGCCAAGGTGCTGGTTTAAGTGCAAATGCAACCGTAGGGGCACCTGATGTAGTACCTTATGGCAGCACCGCTGTGTTTGTGCGCGGGACTTTAAACGACTGGGGCACACGCGATGCATTTGAATACATTGGCGATGGTGAATACCGTATAGCAATTGCACTGAGCGCTGGCGATTACGAATTTAAAATTGCCTCTGAAGATTGGTCTACAGTTGATTTTGGCGCGCTTACTGACGCTGATAAAGATGTAGTTGAAAACCAAAGCGAGGCATTAACGCGCTCAGGTGCAAACATGACATTTAGCGCTGCCATTGATGCAACCTATGTATTTTCGCTTGATGCTTCAGACCCTGAAAATCCAACGCTTACTTTATACAACGAAGAGCCATTTATAGGCACTGCTATTTATGTGCGCGGTACGCTTAATGACTGGGGAGTAACCGATGAGCTAAGTTATAAAGGTAAAGGTATTTACACCTTTACTAAAACACTGAGCGCTGCAAGCTATGAATTTAAAGTAGCGTCAGAAGATTGGAGCACGGTTGATTATGGATCGGCTGAGGGAGATGCCAGTGTTATGGTTGGCACTGCAGAGCAGTTGTCGGTTGCGGGCGCGAATATGACCATCGACATTGCAGAAGAAGGTGAATACCAGTTTATATTTGACGCCAGTGATTTAAATAACGTATCGCTAAAAGTGCTCAACGCTGAAATGTTTGCACAAACGACAGTGTTTATTCGTGGCAGCTTAAATGACTGGAGTACTGATAACCCGCTGATGTACGAGGGTGATGCAATTTACTCTACATCAATAGAGTTAGAAGCAGGTGACTACGAATTTAAAGTAGCGTCTGAAGATTGGAGTACCGTTGATTACGGTGGAGCAGGCGATACGCCGGTAGTGGCAATTGATGAACTAACACCACTTGAAGCCGTAGGTGCCAATATAGCACTAAATATTACCGAACAAGGTACTTACACGTTTAATGTAATAGGCCCAGATAGAGAAAATGTAAGCATACTTATTAATAAGTAGTAGCAGTTTATTTTCCCAGACCTAAGCCGAGCATAGCCCTGTATGCTCGGTTTTTTTGTATGTACATAAGTGTGTGAAAGTATATTTGAATGCTAATTATAAATGTTTGGACTAAATTGCATTCAATATTAGATTGGCGTACTTTTATAAATCCCCAACCATACAAAAGAAAGCTAATGAGTAACTTAACCTTAAAAAGTGCTAATTTTGATCCTAAAGTAAAACAATACTGGATGGTTACTGCCTCGCTATTTGCAATGTTGGCTCTTGTTACTATACCGCTTATACCTATCATTTTACTTATTGTATGGCTGGTGGGCGGACGAATACTCGCAGCTATGTCGGCTGACTTATTACCACAAAAATTGGTAGTTAAACGTGGCATATTATTTAAAGAAGAAAAATCTATTCCGCTTGAAAAAATAACAGATGTAGGTTTAAGCCAAGGGCCGCTCATGCGAATTTTTGGATTATATCGTTTAAGCTTTGAAACAGCAGGGCAGTCAGGAAATGGTGCTTTAGTGTCTTTGCTTGGTGTGGTTAATGCGAGTGAGTTTAGAGAGGCGATACTTGAGCAAAAAGATGTATTGGCTAATCAAGGTAAAACGACGCAGCAGGCAACAGAGCAAAGTGAAAAAGAGCTACTGAGAGCACTTACTTATAGCGTTAAAAATATTGAGCAGATGCTACTTGTTTTACTTGATGAAAGGCAGCAAAAGTAACTTGTTTGAACTTGTAATGCTTATAAGGATATTTTTATGAATACGGAAATAGAAAATATATTTAATAATTATCCTGAGATAGTAAAAAGTAAGCTTATAAAATTACGAGAGTTAATTTATACCGTAGCACAAGAGCAAAACTTAGGAGCTGTTGAAGAGTCTTTAAAGTGGGGAGAGCCAAGTTATAACACAATAAATGGCAGCCCCATTCGCGTAGGCTTTAAGGGCTCCTCGTGTTATTTGTTTTTTCATTGCCAATCAAAGCTAGTAAGCACATTTAGAGAGTTGTATTCCCACACTCTCACCTTTGAAGGTAACCGGGCAATTGTATTTAATAGTGAAAAGCCATTACCAGAGTACCCAGTTAAAGAGTGTATTAAATTAGCACTGACTTATCACAAAGTTAAACGCCTACCTTTACTAGGCGCATAATTATAAGTATTCAGTTGATGTTTAAAACACACTACATATTTGGTTTGCGTCACAGGTAATAACGGTTACGTTTTCATAACCCACACGCGTTAACGCTTCTGCTCCCAACGTTGCGCGCGCACCACTTGCGCAGTGCACGTAAATAGGGCGAGCTGCGTCTTTTTCTATTTCCATCAGTTTCATCTCGAGTAATCCACGCGGAATATTTATAGCGCCGGCAGCCGATTTTGTCGCGTGCTCTGCAGGTTCTCGCACATCAATAAGTAAACCTTTATTTTGTTCAAGCTCGAGTTTTGCTTGCGCTGCGTCAATACGGCGTTGGTTAGGTGTGATAATTTTTAGTAAGTCAGGGATTGATGTAAGCATTAGTTTGTAAATCCTCTTTTTCTTAAAAAAGACATTAATAGGTGCTACTTGGTATAAGTAGGTTGAATTGAGTTAATACTTATAAATAACGTTAAAAACTGAAAGTTACTTTATATAAAGTAACTTAATAGTGCGGATACTGCTACAGCACTTCCGCCGATTAATAAAATGGCATCGCTAGTTTCATGGTCATCTTAATATTAGTAAAACCTAATGTTAATTATATTAGAACTTACTAATGTAAAAGTCTATACTTAAAAAGGTATTAAAAAAGAGAAATAATAAAAATGAATATTGAACAACTAGCTGTCAACGCAGAGCAAGCCGAACAGTTTTTAAAATTAATGGCTAACAAAAATCGCTTAATGATTTTATGTAGTTTATTACAAGGTGAGCAAAGTGTAGGTGAGCTAAATAAAAATGTACCTTTAGCACAGTCAGCGTTATCTCAGCATTTAGCAAGTTTACGCAAGGCAGATATGGTTGCTACTCGCAGAGAAGGGCACACTATTTATTACTCGTTGACCGACCCAAAAGTTGAGTCGATCATTGCTTTGCTATATGAGTGGTTTTGCCGAGCAGAAAATACTAAATAAACGTAGCTATTTCATCGAGTGATTTTTTATCCAGTGCATGAGCAGGTATTGTTGCATCATCACTTGGGTAGCCTGTAATAAGTAGCATGTATGGGCGTTCGTTATCTTTATCGCGATTACATATGTCGGTCAAAAAACTCATTGGCTTTGGAGTATGAGTAAGGGTTGCCAAACCACTGCGGTGCAAAGCTTGAATTAAAAAGCCGGTAGCTAAGCCAACAGACTCATGCACATAATAATTCGTATTTTTATCATCGGTGCTTACGCCGCCCTTTTTTTGACTAAATACAGCTATAAGCCAAGGTGCATGCTCTAAATAAGGTTTGTTGGCGTCGGTACCTAACGGTTTTAGCGCATCTAACCATTCTTCACCTGCTCTGCCTTCGTAAAAAGAACGCTCTAATTTTTCTGCGGCTTCTCTTATTTGTTTTTTTACATCGCTACTGTTTATAGCCACAAAATGCCAAGGCTGATGATTCGCTCCACTTGGTGCTGTGCCAGCTGCTTTTATACATGCTTCAATAATATTTTTTGGTACTGGGCGATCGCTAAAGCTGCGAATGCTATGGCGGCGTTGGCTGGTTTGTAAAAACTCGTTAGCACGATTTAGCATTTCTTCATGTGGATATTCTATAAAGTCATTTAACGGCTGGCTTTGGTGATCTTGCATGGCTTTTCGCTTCTAATAAAAAGTATATGTGGTTTTTATACCGAGTGAATACAGTACAGGCAAGTGTTATGAGTTTAAAATATGTTTATTTGTTGTTACAAATTTAACCAGCAAGTAACTTATGTTCCTATTTTCCTTGTGGTATAAAACATTATAAAAATAATTACTCATATTCAAGGAAGTAAAAATGCTATCAATAACAGGGTTATCTAAAACCTACGATAACGGCGTACATGCACTACAAGGTGTTGATTTATCTATCGGTAAAGGGATGTTTGGATTGCTTGGGCCAAATGGCGCAGGTAAATCATCGCTTATGCGTACCATTGCAACACTGCAGTCGGCTGATTCAGGTTCAATTACTTTTGATGGCATTGATGTATTTAAAGACCCACAGGCACTGCGCCAACGCTTAGGTTACTTACCACAAGATTTTGGTGTGTACCCGCGTGTTAGTGCTTACGACTTACTGGACCATATGGCTGTTTTAAAGGGTATTCATAATAAAGCAGAGCGTAAAGAGTCGGTTGAAGGATTACTGGCGCACACTAATTTATACCAACATCGCTCAAAAGCGGTCAGTGGCTTTTCGGGCGGTATGCGCCAGCGTTTTGGTATTGCACAGGCATTACTGGGTGACCCTGATTTACTAATAGTTGATGAGCCAACAGCGGGGCTAGACCCAGAGGAACGTAATCGTTTCCATAACTTATTAGTAAGCTTAGGCGAGCAAAAAGTAGTTATATTATCGACCCATATCGTTGAAGATGTTGCAGAGCTTTGCCCAAATATGGCGGTGTTGGCTGGCGGTAAGATTTTACTAGAAGGTAACCCAATAGCGCTTACCGATAAGCTCCAAGGCCAAATTTGGCGCAAAGCCATGAGCCAAGAAGAAGCGCTAGAGCTTGAACCGCAGCTGCCTGTTATTTCAAAACGCTTATTTGCTGGGCAAACCATATTACATGTATTAGCCAATGAAGCCCCTGAAGGTTTTGAGCTCAGCAGTGCAAACCTAGAAGATGTGTATTTTTCTACGTTGCTTAATCATCGTAACAGCCAAGTAGCATAAGGGGGCGCTATGTTTTTTAATATGCTCGCGTTTGAGCTGCGCTATTTTATGCGTCAGCCTTCGTTTTATGTGACCTCATTAATATTCTTTTTTATGGCGTTTTTTATAAGCTCCAGTAGTAAGTTTCCGTTAGGTGGGGCTAATGTTCATATGAACTCGCCTTATACCATTATGGTTTTAACGGTTACCTTTTGTACGCTTGCTATGTTTTTAGTGGTTAACTTTGTTGCAAGCTCAGCGATTCGCAACAGCGAGACCAAAATGGATGAGCTGGTGTTTAGTAAGCCCGTTAACCCGCTTGCTTATCAATCAGGGCGTTTTTTTGGTTCTTACTTAGTTGTACTTATTGTGTTTTTAAGCGTGCCACTAGGCGTATTTTTGGGATCTCAATTTGGCTTGTTGGTTGGCTGGCTCGATAGCGAGCTAGTAGGCCCCAATAAGTTTATATATTACGCAGCGCCTTTTTTATATTTAGCAGTGCCAAGCTTATTGGTCCTCAGTGCTATTTTTAATAGTGTGGCGGTCTATTTTAAAACCATGATGGCGGTATATGTAACGGCCGTGGTGGTTTATATAACCTACCAATTGGCGAGTATCTATTTTGATGATTTAGCGTTTAGAAATATTGTTGTTTACGCAGACCCATTTGGCACAGGGTCGTTAATTGACTTAACCCGTTACTGGACTGTAAGTGATAAAAATACTGAAGTGTTAACGCTTTCGGGCGATTTTTTAATTAACCGTATTTTATGGGTAGCAATAAGTTTAGCGATGTTTTTTGGCCTCGGAAAGTTAGGTAATCGCGTAGTCACTAAAAAACAGAAAAAGCAATTTGCTGTCTCTACGTTTGTAAAAAATAAACAAGCAGCACTTATTAGCAGCGCTAAAAATTACAAGTCAAAAGGGGTAAATACGAAATCGCAATTAGTAATGCGCAGCTTATTTGAACTTAAGCAAGTTATATTAAGTGCCCCTTTTATGATTTTAGCGGGTGTCAGTATTACTATGTTACTCGCACCACTTTTTGCACCTATTGGCGCATATGGCACAACGGATTGGCCGCTCACACAAAACATGGTGGGCATAATTCAAAACTCTTCCGCTTTGTTTATGTTTATCATTATTGCTTATTACAGCGCAGAGCTGGTTTGGCGAGAACGCCAAAGTGGTATGGGTGATATTGTTGACAGTTTCCCGGTGCATAACAGTGTGTTTTGGGTATCTAAAATTATTGCGTTAATCACTGCAGTTTGTGGCCTTTATTTAGTAGGCATGATGTTTACCATTGCAGTGCAACTGTTTAAGGGGCAATTTAACCTAGAGCTTGGTCAGTACTTATTTAGGTTGGGTTACCTTACATTACTGCCTTTAATTATGATGGCTATATTGGCGTTCTTTTTACAAATAATTAGCCCTAATAAATACATAGGTATGGGTTTGTTTATTCTGTATTACATTACTCAAATGGTAATGGGTGCTTACGGGTTTGAGCATCATATGTATCATTTTTCTCAAAGCAGTAGCGTACCGTATTCTGATATAAATGGTTATGGACATTTTTTACAAGGCGCGCATTGGTATACCCTATATTGGGGGGCATTGAGTGTGTTTTTAGCTATTGTAGGGTTTGCTTTATGGCATCGCGGCCCGTCGCAAACATTGCGTACTCGTTTATCTTTAGTACGTTACAACATGTCTTTAAAAGGCCAGATTGCAGCCTTTATAAGTTTATTGGTATTTGTGGGCGCGGGTTATAACATTTATTACAACACCCGTGTGATCAACGAGTTTGTAACAAGTGATGATAACGAAGCGCTACAAGTAAGGTATGAGCAAGAGTTCTCACAATACAAAGACTTGCCACTGCCTATAATAACTGATGTTGATTTAAACATTGATATTTATCCTAAAAAGCGTGCTTTAAATGCCGTGGCTAAAATTAAGTTTACCAATACCGCAAACGAGCCAATAACCCGTGTGTTAATCAACGAGCCTAGCCAATCTAAAAGCTGGGATGTAAAAATGGCGGGCGGAAAAATAGTAGAGCGTTTAACCGATTTTGGCATGGTATGGTTTGAGTTTGAACAACCGCTAATGCCCAATGAAGTGCGAGAAGGCGAGCTCTCAGTTTCTCGTGAACACGACGGTTTTGTTGATAGAAGATCTGATACTCAACTCGTGCACAACGGTACATTTGTAAATAATGGAGAATTATTACCAAATTTTGGTTATCAAAAGTATTTTCAAATTGCTGACAAGTATGAGCGCCGTAAGCACGAGTTACCTGAACTTGAGCGCGCACATAAACTAGAAGACAGCCGTTATTATACGCAAAATGAGTTTGGGC
Source organism: Pseudoalteromonas sp. SR43-2 (assembly GCF_014163885.1). Taxonomy (NCBI): domain Bacteria; kingdom Pseudomonadati; phylum Pseudomonadota; class Gammaproteobacteria; order Alteromonadales; family Pseudoalteromonadaceae; genus Pseudoalteromonas; species Pseudoalteromonas sp. SR43-2. Next base: position 78,107 of record NZ_JACJED010000020.1, read on the forward strand.
CTGCTAATGGGTTTATTAACTTTAAGGCGACGGTAACCACCGACGAGTCGCAATTTGCGATTACCCCAGGGTATTTGCAAAGTGAAAGTGTAAAAGATGGACGCCGCACCTTTGTTTATGAAATGGATGCGCCTATTTTAAACTTTTATGCGGTGCTTTCGGCAGAGCTTGAAAGTAAAAAGGTTGAGCATAACGGTGTAAATATTGAGGTGTACTACCACAAAAACCATGCATGGAATGTTGACCGTATGATTGAATCGGTACAAGACTCAATAGATTACTTTACACAAGCTTTTGGGCCGTATCAGCATAAACAGCTACGTATAATTGAATTTCCTAAGTATCGCTCGTTTGCACAAAGTTTTGCCAATACAGTCCCTTACTCAGAAAGCATGGGGTTTATTACAGACTTAAGAGATGAGAGTAAAGTTGACTACCCTTACTATGTTACCGCACATGAGGTTGCGCACCAATGGTGGGGGCATCAAGTATCAGGGGCTAATGTAGAGGGCAGTGCTGTTATTTCTGAAACACTTTCCCAGTACAGTGCGCTTATGGTGCTAAAAAAACGCTTTGGCGCCGAGAAGCTCCGTAAATTCTTAAAGTACGAGTTAGATAAATACTTAATGGGCCGTACTGGCGAAGCCTTTGAAGAAATGCCACTATATAAAACGCAGGCTCAACAATACCTTCATTACAATAAAGGCTCAGTTGCGATGATGGCGATTTATGATCGTTTAGGTGAAGTACGCTTAAATGCAGCACTCAAAGCATTTTTAAACGAGTTTCAGTACCAATCAACACCATACCCAACTACGCTTGATTTACTTAGCTATTTAAAACAAGACGCAACGCAAGCAGAACAAAATTTTATTGACGATCAGTTTAAATATATCACCTTGTATGAGCTTGAGATGAAAGATGCGTCAGTTACAGATAGCGTTGATAGCGAAGGGTTTTATACTGTAACACTTAGCGTAGAAGCAGTTAAACAGCGTGCGGATGGCCAAGGTGAAGAAACTGAGCAGCCACTCGATGAGCTAATTGATATTGCATTATTTAGCGACGACCCTGAAAACTTACTCGCTGAAGATTTTGTTATTTACTCGCAAAAGCATCAAATAGTATCTGGTACCAATACTATTGAGCTTAAAGTAAAAGAAAAACCATTATTTGCAGGGGTTGATCCTTACATTAAGCTGGTCGATAAAGACAGTAAAAACAACTTAGCTAAGTTTTAAAGTCTATTTATTTACTAAGCACTTAAACTGACTACTTTAAAGGCCGCATTTATGCGGCCTTTATGTGTAATAAACTGTATAAAACTTCATAGCGTTTCTACATATTCCCCACAGCTTTTTACGCTAATATTTTATGTTCTCTTATAAAGTTACCTTACTGGTATTTAGTTTATAAGGAAGAGTATGAAGCCATTAATAATAGGGGCGATAGCATTAAGCCTCAGTGCTTGTTCTGCGGTAACCATTCAGCCACAGGCAACAGCAAAAATAACGAGCCAAGCTAATTACGAAGATAGCCGCCTATTTTATTTATGGGGATTAGTGGGTGAGCAGCGGGTAGACGTAAAACAAATATGTTCAAATACACCCGTTATTCAAATGCAGTCACAACAAACGTTTAGTGATGGAGCGCTTAGTTTAATTACGCTTGGAATATACTCGCCCCATACCATTAAAGTGTGGTGCCAAGAGCAAGTACTAGGGGAGACATTATGAGCATCAAGCTATTTGCAGCCGGTTGCACACTGATTATTTTAACGGGGTGTACAAATATTTACTTTGATAACGGTATGCAGAGCAAAGTAAGCAATAAAGCGCTAAAAAGCTCACAGTGGCATCATAATTTTGCACTTGCGTTGTACGAGGGATCAGAGCCGTTAGATTTAACAAAACATTGCCCACAAGGGGAGTGGCAAAGCGTTAATACGTATAAATCGTTTACTAATAGTTTAGCTGAGGTGGTTGTGAATCAAATTGGCCCAGCTTGGTACCCTAAAACAGTAGAAGTACAATGTAATAAGGTACCATTTAAAGCTAAATAATTATTTAAAATAGTTATTCGTAACGCAATGCATCTATAGGGTTTAGTCTTGCTGCTTTAATAGCAGGGGCTAAACCAAATATGATCCCAATCATTGATGTAAATCCGAACGATAGTATTACAGCCCATACTGGTATGTATGCATCAGGCATACTTGGGACTAAAAACGAAATAAGCCCTGCGGCGCCATATCCTATAATGAGTCCTATTAAACCACCAAAAAGTGAAAGCACAACGGCTTCAACTAAAAACTGCAGCATAATAAAACCAGGTGTTGCGCCTAGTGCTTTTAATGTACCAATAACGCGTGTGCGTTCAGTTACCGACACTAGCATTATGTTCATAACACCAATACCGCCAACAAGTAAGCTAATGCCAACAATACCAGCAGTAATAGCAGTAGCACTGCTGGTAAATTTATCTATTTGAGCACGAGATTTTTCAGCGGTTTCAAATTCAAAGTCGTTTTCATCTTTCTCTTTTAGTTTATGTAGTTGGCGCAATACACGAGTAATTTTTGCAAGCACTTGTTCTTCGTTAGTACCTTCATTTAACCTAAACATAATTTGCACATTAGTTTGTGTACTTCCGCCTTCTAAAGCACTCATGGTACTAATTGGAATATTAATGTAATCGTCTTGGTCAAAACCAAATAAGCTACCTTGTTTTTCAGCAACGCCAATAATTCTAAACCATTCACCACCTAGCTTTATATATTCACCTACTGGGTTTTCAGGAAGGTTTAGCTTTTCTATGATTGAAGGGCCGATAAATGCGACCCTTCTTCGCTTATCATCGTCCTCAGCACGAATAAAGCGACCAAGTTCAGGATAAGTACGATACGCTTTTTGATAGTCTTGCTCGGTACCGATAACACGCGATGAATGGCTTTTATTTCCATACTCAGCTCCCCCCGAAAAGCGCCAGGTAAACATTAGGGCCGTTAGCGTTTCAGCTTCTTTTATACGCGACTTTAGAGCTAAAAAATCGTCGTAGGTAAGCTTGGCATTTTTACCAACCATTTCGAGTTCAATACTAGTGTAAGGCTTTATTGTTGTTACATCTGGCGACATATCAGCAAGTTGATCGTTTATTTGCTTTGTAAAACCCTGCATTACTGCAACGACAGTAACTACGGCGGCAACACCAATAATAATGCCCAAACAGGTCAGTGCGCTGCGCATTGCATTAGCTTTAATAGCTGAAAAAGCGGCCTTAGTGCCTTCCATTATCGCAAGAGCTGATTTAAACATGCTGCTTGATTCCTTCATCTTTAGTTACATCACTTACCACTTTACCGTCCACTAAACGAATCACGCGTTGGCAATGATCGGCAATTTCTTGCTCATGTGTTACTAAAATAATAGTGTGACCTTCGTTATGCAGCTCATCAAACAAATCCATAATTTCGCGGGTCGTTTTACTATCAAGATTACCTGTGGGTTCATCTCCTAATAATATATGTGGTTTTGTGACTAAAGCGCGGGCAATCGCAACACGTTGACGTTGCCCGCCCGATAGCTGGCTAGATAAATGATTAACTTTATCACCGAGACCTACCCGCTTTAGTGCTTCTAGAGCTTGTTGCTTGCGTTGTTTACTAGGAATAAAGCGATATACTAAAGGCTGCATTACATTTTCTAGTGCGGTTGCACGTGGTATTAAGTTAAAGCTTTGAAATATAAACCCGACACTTTCATTACGCTGATGAGCGAGCTCTGTCTCGGTCATACTTTTTACTAGTTTATCTTTTAAGTAGTATTCGCCACTGCTGGGTGTATCTAAACAGCCTAATAAGTTCATTAAGGTCGACTTGCCTGAACCAGAAGGTCCTATAATCGCCACGTATTCGTTTTGCATTATATGTACGTTTACATCATCAAGTGCCTTAAATACCTCTGAGCCCATTTTGTATTGTTTATTAATATGCTCTAGCTTGATTACCGCAGACATTAGGCTTCTTCCTTGTCTGCATCTGATTTAAGTTTTACCACATCACCTTCAGTCAGAAGACTTACTGGGCGCGCAGGGCCAATAACTATTTTGTCGCCCTCATTTAAGCCGTCAGTAATTGCTTGTTCTATATCAGATGATATTCCAACAGTTACGGCAATTTTGCTAACGGTGTTATCACTATTTAGTCGCCATACAAATGTTTTATCGTCTTCTTTTTGGATTGCTTCTATTGGAAGTTTTAAACCGTTTTCGGCAATGCTTGTTGCGATCTCTGCTCTACAACTCATTCCTGCATATAGCTGGCGCTCAGTAGTATCGAGTAATACTTTTACTTTAAACGATAAACCTTGAGAGCCGGCTTGGTTTTTAGCTGAAGTACCAATATTGATTACTGTGCCGCTAAATGGTTTATTAGGGTATGCGGCCGCATAAATATTCGCTTTTTGGTTAAGCTTAATGCTCGCAATGTCGGTTTCATCCACACGTAGCTCGGCTAAGATAGCGCTAGGATCGGCTACTAGCATTAAATCAGAGCCAATAATATTAGTAGTACCGGCTATAACGGTTTCACCTTCTTTAATATTTACAGATGCAAGCAAGCCGCTCATTGGAGCTCTAAATACACTTTTACTTAAGCGATCTTGCGCAATTTGTAGTGACGCTTGTGCTTGGTTGTACGACTCTATTCGTGATTCAATATCGATTTTAGCTAGATCGCGTGCGCTTTCAATATTCTCGTAGCTCTCTTGATTACCTAAACCGACATCATATAAGTCTTTTTGTCTTTTAAGTTGGCGCTCTAGGTTAGCAAGGCGTGTTTTATTGTGTTTAATTTCAATTTCTGTGGCGCGAAGGATTGCTTTACTACGGGTAACTTCTGATTCAAAGGCAGTTGTATCAAGGCGCATTAACATATCGCCTTGTTTAACTCCTTGGCCTTCTTGAACAAATATTTTATCTACTCGGCCCGTCACTTCAGAGCGTAATTGCACTTGTGTATTAAAAACTAAATTACCTGAAGCCATTATTGAGTCAGCAATGTCGCCAAGCTCTACTTGAGCAATATTTACTTCGGCTTGTTTTTCATCGCCAGAAATTTGCTTTGACACAATTAGGGCTATAAATGCGCCTACAGCGAGTGTGATGATTATTGCTTTTTTCATTTTATCTATCCGTGAATTAAGTAATGTGGAGCTAGTATCTACCTCCACTTAAGAGTTAACTTGCTGCAATGATTGCCCAAATACCAAAAATAATAATTGAAGGAAGTGCAGAGAATAGGAGTGCTTTGTTAGTTGAAAAATTAGTCCAGCATTTTAAGCCGATCATTCCCAGCGAAATGCTCCAAAAGCTAAATAAGTTTATTGATTCTAATAAGCTATAAAAAGGATGGCCAATTTCAAGTCCTATTATTAATTGGTTAATAGATGCGTAGCTAAATACGGCTTGTTGAGATATTTGATCTGTACTTGCACTTAGTACAAGAGCAATTGTTCCTAGGCTTGAAATAACAACTGGCATCATTGTCCAGGTAGCGAATCCATACCAAGCTCCGTAGCTATGTTCTGATTCAGGATCTTGTTTAGCCACAAGCATATAATAAAGTGCCATTAATGCATTCATGATAGCCAGCGCAATTACGCCGCCAAACAAACCAAACCATATTTGGCCTTCTGCATTTTGCTCTATACTTTGGCGAATCATTTTTTGCTCGCCAATCGTCGCATCAATAGTTGATGCTGCTACTTGCTCATTAATCAAAAACTGCATATCAACAGTGGAATAAAAAATATAAATACTCGCCATTGAAACTAAAGACATGACTATAAAAGCAAGCCATGACCAACCTTTGGCGTGTTCAACACCATTGAAAGCTTTACTAGGACTTATATAAATATCGAGTAGGGCGCTAAACGCGTTAGGTGATTTCATTATTATTCCTTTATACCTATTTTATGGCTAGGCAGTTATAAATGCCCAGTGACTAGGTAATAGAATAAAGGAAAATGTATGTATTGTTTTCATTCAATTGTAACGGTTTGTTAACAGATGTAAGGGGTCTTGTTCAAAAACAAGAAAAGGGCCAAAAGGCCCTTCGTGTCGCAGCAAGTAACACATTCTTTCTTATAAATTAAAGTCTACAGAATAAGCAACGTAAGCTTTAATATCTGAGTCATCCATATCTGTATCAGATAAACCAAAAGTGAACCCATCTTTCGAAATTGATACACCGTAATCTAAGATATTATCATCGCCAATAAAGTCACCTGAGTAGTGGCCTAAGTGAAGTGCCATTTCAGTGCCGTTACTGCCAACAGCAAAACCGTAGTCAGCTGTCAGGTAAAGTGAATCACCAAAGTCTGTACCATCACCACTTGCAGCTGATGTTGCAAGTACTGAAGCACCAAATGTAAAGCCTTCAACACTGATGCTACCGTAAATTTCAGAGAAATCTGCGTCAGCTTCAGAAGCTGCATCTGGGTAAGCGTAATAAATATAGCCAACATCATAGCTAACGCTTTCGTTAATGTCGCCACCAAAGCCTGCATATAAATCAAGCTCATAGGTCATTTCATCTGCCCACGATGCATTTGAAGCCCAAGTACCTGCATAAAAGCCCGATTCATTGGCGTAATCAATACCGCCTGAAATAGCTGCATCGCCCCCAGTTTGCTCTTGACCACGCCATAAGTAGTTTGATGTTGCCGCTGCGTTTGCTGTTACTTCAGCATGTACGGCTGTTGACGTTAAAGATGTTGCGCCCATTAATGCTATAGCACTTATAGCGATGGTTTTTTTTAGTTTTAGCATGTCCATTTCCCGTTATATGATTTTTGCTCGCCAAGGTTTTTATTATGTATTCGGAACCTTTAGGCTGACGGCTTTTTATTGTTTAACTAACGAGATAATTGCACTGTATGTGCCAGCTTCATTATTTTTTATTAAAAATTATTTTTATACATTAAAAACATGAGCTTGTATTTTATAGATTGAGAAGAGATATGGTATGTAGGGAGATGTTGCGCACACTGCTGGTGCATAAATTAACCTAGCCGCACCATAAAAGTACGGCTAAATTAGAAGTTTTTAGCCAAATATAGTGCGCATAAGGCTAATTGTTTCGTTTACACTACGACCTTTTTGAACTTCACTCACAATTGAATCGCGCTTACTGCGAATGTGCTCAGGAATATCGTCAGCAGCAAGTGCGCGGTCTACTAAAATTTCTGCAGACTCTTTACCTCTACGCTGAGTTTTACCTGTCGTAGTTGTAGTTCGTTTAGGCTTACTTAACAGTTTGATGTAGTTAGAGTTATCTGGTGTTTTTGCATCAGCATAGTGAAAGAAACATGGGATTAGTGCTTTAATAGCAACTAATTGTTCTTCTAACCCATTACTAGGTTTAGCCATTTTGTACCATGACATAGCTTGAATACCTTTTACAATATCTTGCCAGTAACGCTCAAAATCACTATTTTTTAGTTTAGAAACACCAAGGGCACCGCATAATGCATCTAATCGATTGTTTGTGATCGGAGTAAATATATCAGGGCGACGCATTGCAAGCAGTCGTGTTGCAGGCGCAAGTGTTGGTTTTTCATTATTGTCGGTGAATATTTTTGAATAAGCAGCAACAAATTGTTGATATTCGTATTGAGTAATGTCACCTTCAAGTGGAATATTTACTAGTGCATCGTCAAAGGCACCTGGTAAATCGCCAAGCATTTGATGAAAGCTCTTCGCACTTTTTGTTGATGCAAACCATTCAACGTCAAAGTTGTATGTGCTTGGATCAAGTGATGCCATGTGCTTACCGCTAAACGCAAGTAAATCTTCAGGAATCATATCTTTAAGAGATTGTTCACGAATGCTTTTAATGTAGTCTACTAAGCGAAGCTGTTCATCAAGAGCAATAACGTCTTTGTGTTGTTCTACAAATACACTTACTACAGGCCACGGAGCAATACGTAAAGTTTTAACCTGTAAAAAGCTGATAGCTGAAATAAGCTGATCGTGTAGCTTCTTAAGTACTGGTAATTGCTGCGGCTCTAGTAAATCGTAGTTCATACGATCTCTGCTTGCACTTAGCAATTCGTAACACCAAGGTAAAAAATCATCAGGGTGGTTTTCTACTTTCACGGCCATAAGGTTAAGGCTTAATTCTGAAGATTGCTTCAGAATGTTCTGATAGATTTGATTTTCTTGTTCGCCTAGCGTCATTTTTGACGGTGAAATTAGCAGTTTTTTCATGCCTTGTAGAATCTCCGGTTTAGATATATATTTTTTTGCTGGTCTATTTTAGCGCAATTACGCTAATAACAACAGCGCTGTCCTCCATACGTTGTAATTGAAGTAGCTAAATCGGTATTTTTGCTAATAGAATGAGACTAACGCTTTAACATGTATCAATCATTTTTATCTAGTACAAAGAGACTTTCAACTGAGGTATTAAAATGCTTTGCTATTTTTAGAGCAATTATTACCGAAGGGGTAAACCGGTTTGTTTCTACGGTACTTATTGTTTTGCGCGACACGTTAATAGCATCAGCAAGTTCTTGTTGTGAAAGCCCAGCTTCTTTTCGGTACTTTGCTATGTTATTTTGCATTTCCTCTCCTAATCACGATTTTGCCAAAGTAATGAAGCGCCATATACCAAGAGCATGATACCTAGATAGAACATTGCCATATTTGCATGCGAAACATCGCTAGGTATTGAATCGTTACTATACAAAACACCAAGAAGGCAAAATACAAATGCAAAACTTAAATGTTTATAGGCATTAGTATCAATGGTGTTTAGAAACTCATCTTTATAAGCGTATTGAAAATACATTTTTAACGGAAAGCCCCCTTTAATGAGGTAAATAATCACTATAACTACATAAAAAGAAACGCCCAATCCAACAAATAATAACCCTTCGTTATCGTGCTTTATTAGTGAGTAAACATTGAGAAGTAAACAAACCATGGCTGTGCTTATACTAAGCCATATATTTTGACTCATAAACTTTTCTTCAGTTTTAATATCCTGTTGTTTCATAATATTCATCCTGTGATAGTATTTATTTTTTGTAACCTATGGGTATCAATGTAACCTTAAGGTTTCACCGGGTCAATATTTATTTGTAACCTAAAGGTATCAAAATGTTTCAGGGGCGATTCAGGATAAGAATGTAATATCTAATAAAAAGCTTTTTTATCAGAACGACAATGATTTTAAGGCTAACACTCGCTATGATAAGAGCATTATTTGCACGTTTTAAAGGACGATCATGAAAACCTTACTTAAAATTGTAGGTGTAATACTTTTACTATGTATAGCACTAATTGTTGCCGCACCGTTTCTAATCCCTACTGATACTATTTTTAACAAAGTGTCGCAGCAGGTAGAACAAACAACTGAGCGCACTCTTACTATTAAAGGTGATAAAACACTTAGCGTATTCCCTGCATTAAAGTTAGAACTTAACGACGTGCATTTTGCAAATATGGAATCAGGTTCGCGCGCCGATATGGCGAGTATGAAACAGCTTGCTGTACACATACCTTGGTTTTCATTATTTGGTGGTGAGTTTAAATTAGATAAGTTTGTTATAAACGAACCAAATATTCTATTAGAAACCGACAAAAATGGTAAAGCCAATTGGCAGTTGTTTGATGCAGTTGCAGAGCAACCAAAAGAGCAGAGCCAATCAGGTGAAGCGATAAAGCTTCCAGATAACTTTGATATTGAGTTAGGTGAAGTTGCTATTTATGGCGGCACATTTACTTATCTAGATGGTCAAACAGGTGCCAAACAACAAATTAGCGATTTAGAACTCGCTATTTTACTTCCTTCACTTCGTAAAACATTAGAAGTAAAAGGGGGTATTACTTATATGCAAGAGCGTTTTGATCTTGATATAAAATTAGATACTCCTGCTAAAGCAATTGAAGGTGCTACTTTTAATGTTAAACAAACCTTAGATTCTCGTTTAGTTGATTTAACGTTCGAAGGGAGCATAGCTAAGCAAGGCCAAGATATTAAAGGTCAGTTAGCACTAAGCGGTGAGTCTGTTAAAAGTATTGCAAAATGGCAAGGTGTAGAGCTAGACGCTAAAGACAATGCATTTAACGGATTTAGTGTAAACGGTAAAATGCACCTACTAGGTGAGAAATTTAATCTAGAAGATTTAGTTGCGACGTTAGACGCATTAGAAATAAAAGGTAAGAGCGAGCTTAACCTAGGTAAGCGTTTAGCAGTAAATGCTGATATTGATTTAGGTATGCTTGACTTAAACCCGTATCTACCTGAAGCAGTGGCAAAACAAGAAGAGCCAGAAGAGCAAGAAGATAAACCTGCAGAGCCAATAGTATGGGATGACACTAAAATTGATTTAAGTGCATTAAATTCACTAGATGCAAATGTAGTGATTCGTTCAAGTGGATTAAAAGCAAATGATATTAAATTAGGCGCAAATCAATTTACTGTTGCTTTAAAAAATAGCGTTGCAAAACTAAGCCTAGATAGCTTTTCTGCTTATGAAGGGTCAGGTAAAGGCGTTATCAATGTAAACGCACAGCAAGTACCTTATAAAATATCAACTAACTTTGACTTAGCTGGAATAGATGCACAGCCTTTATTAACGGATGCGGCAGGTTTTGACAAGCTAATGGGTAAGGGGTCTTTAAATTGGAACCTAAACACAACTGGCCAAAGTCAAAAGTCGTTTATTGGTGCGCTTAATGGAAAGCTTGGATTTGAGTTTGCTGATGGAGCTGTAAAAGGTGCGAATATAGCTGAGATGGTTCGTAAAGGTAAGGAACTCATTTCAGGTAACTTTGGTGCTGCATCTGAAGGGCTTGATACCGGATTTGAAGAATCAGAGCAAACAGATTTTTCAGCATTAACTGGAAGTTTTAACTTTACTAATGGCGTTGGCAAAAATACCGACCTATCACTTATCAGCCCACTTATTAGAATATCAGGTGAAGGCGACGTTGATTTACCGCAAACAACGGTCAACTATCGTTTGGTTACAGGTATAGTTGGATCTATCGAAGGTCAGGGAACTACCGATGACAGCACTGGCTTTAAAATACCACTACGTATAAAAGGGCCTTTCCACGATGTAGGTATAAAGCTAGATGTTGGTGATGCGCTCAAAGATGAAGTTAAGCAGAAGGTCGATGAGGCAAAAGAAAAAGCCAAAGACAAAGCAAAAGATAAAATTAAAGATAAATTAAAAGGTTTATTTGGTTAATTTATTACACTTTAAACAAACAAGGCACATTACAGGTGCCTTGTTTGTTTTGTAACCACCTGTAAAATAGCTACATAGCCGTAATTACTCAGCTTTAATTTCCCATCACTCCAAATTAATTAAAAAATAACCTATCGCTACCCCCTCAATGCTGGTACAATTGCCCGCCCTTAAGAGACAACTCGTTTGTTTTTGAGTGGGATTTAATCGAAATGTCTTGATTTTAAACAAATTTAAGACACGTTGTAATTACTACACCGGAGGTCATTAACATGATCCAAATGCAAACTCAGCTGGAAGTTGCTGATAACAGCGGCGCTCGCAAAGTGCAGTGTATAAAAGTCCTTGGTGGTTCTCACCGTCGCTACGCAGCGATTGGCGACATCATTAAAGTTTCTGTAAAAGAAGCTATTCCTCGCGGTAAAGTGAAGAAAGGTGATGTTAAAAACGCGGTAGTTGTGCGTACCAGAAAAGGTGTTCGCCGTCCAGATGGTTCTCTGATCCGTTTTGACAGCAACGCTGCTGTTATCTTAAATGATAACTTACAGCCAATTGGTACACGTATTTTCGGCCCTGTGACTCGCGAACTTCGTAATGATAAGTTCATGAAAATCGTTTCACTAGCCCCAGAAGTACTGTAAGGAGCCAATCATGGCAGCAAAAATACGTCGTGATGACGAAGTAATCGTACTAGCAGGTAAAGACAAAGGTAAGCGCGGAAAAGTGCTTTCAGTTGTTACTGAATCTGGTCGAATCTTTGTCGAAGGCATAAACTTGATCAAGAAACACCAAAAGCCGGTTCCACAATTGAACCAAGCTGGCGGCATTGTTGAGAAAGAAGCATCTATGGATGCATCAAACGTTGCGATCTTCAACTCGGAAACGAGTAAAGCTGATCGTGTAGGTTTCAAGATTGAAGATGGTAAGAAATTACGTATCTTTAAATCTACTGGTAAAACTATCTAATAGTTGGAGTAGAATGATGGCGAAACTGCATGAAGTATATAAAGACAAAGTAGTTGCTGAACTTCAAGAGAAGTTTGGTTTCAGCTCTGTCATGCAAGTCCCTCAGATCGAAAAGATCACATTGAATATGGGCGTGGGCGAAGCCCTAGCTGACAAGAAGATTTTAGATAACGCAGTAGCGGATCTAGCAGCAATCTCTGGTCAGAAACCTTTAATCACTAAAGCACGCAAATCTGTTGCTGGCTTTAAAGTGCGTGAAGGCTACCCGATTGGTTGTAAAGTAACCCTACGCGGCGAGCGTATGTGGGACTTTTTTGAGCGTTTGGTATCAATCGCTATCCCACGTATTCGTGACTTCCGTGGCGTAAGTGCAAAGTCTTTTGATGGACGTGGCAACTACAGCATGGGCGTACGTGAACAAATCATCTTCCCAGAAATCGATTACGATAAAGTAGACCGTGTACGCGGTATGGATATTACTATCACTACTTCTGCGAAATCTGATGAGGAAGGCCGTGCGTTGTTAGAAGCGTTTAACTTCCCATTTAAGAAATAAGGGTAGGGTTATGGCAAAGAATTCTATGAAAGCGCGCGAAGCAAAGCGCACAAAACTAGTTGCTCAGTACGCTGAAAAGCGCGCTGCACTAAAAGCTATCATCAGTGATGTTAACACATCTGAAGATGATCGTTGGGACGCGGTACTTAAGCTACAAGCTTTACCACGTGATTCTAGCCCTGCACGTCAACGTAATCGTTGTAACATTACGGGCCGCCCACATGGTTTCCTTCGCAAATTCGGCATGAGCCGTATTAAAGTTCGCGAAGCAGCTATGCGCGGTGAAATTCCTGGCCTTAAAAAGGCTAGCTGGTAATAGAATCATGGGAGTAAGACTATGAGCTTGCAAGATCCTATCGCGGATTTGTTCACACGAATTCGTAACGGTCAATCAGCGAAGAAAGTATCTGTAACGATGCCAACTTCAAAGCTGAAAGTAGCATTAGCTAAAGTACTAAAAGACGAAGGTTATATCGTAGATTTCGCTGTTAACGGCGAAACTAAACCTGAGCTTTCTATCGAGTTGAAGTACTTCGAAGGCAAAGCTGTAATTGAAAATATCCAGCGTGTAAGTCGCCCTGGTTTACGTATCTATAAGAAACGTGACCAATTACCTAAGGTAATGGGTGGTCTTGGTATCGCTATCGTATCAACTTCTAAAGGCCTAATGACAGACCGCGCAGCACGTAGTGCTGGTGTTGGTGGTGAAATCATTGGTTTTGTAGCTTAATCGGAGGGGAACTATGTCTCGCATAGCAAAGGCACCAATTACTGTTCCTGCCGGTGTAGAAGTTACATTAAAAGGCCAGGAAATCACAGTTAAAGGCAAAAACGGTGAACTTACTCGTACAATCAACAACGCTGTTGAAGTACAAGTAAATGACAACGTTATTACTACTTTACCTCGTGATGGCGTAGCTAATGCATGGGCTCAAGCAGGTACTGCTCGCGCTCTAATCAACAACATGGTTGTTGGTACGCATGAAGGTTACGAGAAGAAACTTCAGTTAGTAGGCGTGGGTTACCGTGCTGCAGCGAAGGGTAAAACATTAGATTTAACTCTTGGCTTCTCACACCCAGTTAATTTCGCAGTTCCTGAAGGAATTACGATTGAAACTCCAAGCCAAACAGAAGTTCTAGTTAAGGGCGTAGACAAGCAGTTAGTTGGTCAAACAGCTGCTAACATTCGTGCATACCGTAAACCTGAGCCTTATAAAGGTAAGGGTGTTCGTTATTCAGATGAGAATGTACGCCGTAAAGAGGCTAAGAAGAAGTAAGGTAAGACGATGGATAAAAAAACAGCTCGTCTACGTCGTGCTAAACGCACTCGTAGAAATTATATTGAACAAGGCACAACGCGTCTTGTTATCCACCGCACGCCACGTCACATATACGCTCAAGTTGTAAATGCTGAGGGTAATGTACTGGCTGCTGCTTCTACTGTTGAAAAGGCTATTAGCGAAACAGTTAAAGGCACCGGTAACGTTGAAGCTGCGCAAGCAGTTGGCAAAGCGGTTGCTGAACGTGCGGCTGACAAAGGCATCGAAAAGATTGCTTTTGATCGCAGTGGCTTTAAATATCACGGCCGTGTGAAGGCGCTAGCTGATGCTGCGCGTGAAGCCGGTTTGCAATTCTAGGAGTAGACTATGGCTAACGTAGAAGCAAAGCAACAACAGCCTGATCTAGCTGAAAAGCTAATCGCGGTGAACCGTGTGTCTAAAGTAGTTAAAGGTGGTCGTATCTTTAGCTTTACTGCACTAACTGTAGTTGGTGACGGCGCAGGTAAAGTAGGTTTTGGTTATGGTAAAGCACGTGAAGTTCCAGCTGCTATTCAAAAAGCAATGGAAAAAGCACGTCGCAACATGATCAATGTAGACCTAAATGGCAATACATTACAGCATCCTGTTAAGGGACGTCATGCTGGCTCACTAGTGTTCATGAAACCAGCCTCTGAAGGTACTGGTATCATCGCAGGTGGTGCTATGCGTGCAGTACTAGAAGTGACTGGTGTTCAGAACGTACTTTCTAAATGTTACGGTTCTACTAACCCAATCAACGTAGTACGTGCAACGATTTCGGCTCTTGAGAATATGAATTCTCCACAGTCAATCGCTGCAAAACGTGGCCTTCGCGTAGACGAAATACTGGGGTAACCATGGCAAATCAAACTGTAAAAGTAACACAAGTAAAAAGCTCTATCGGTCGTTTACCGAAACATAAAGCTACATTACGCGGTCTTGGTTTACGTCGTATCAACCACACTGTTGAGTTAGAAGACACAGCATGTGTACGTGGTATGATAAACAAGGTTTCTTACATGGTTAAGGTAGAGGGTTAATTCGATGCATTTGAATACACTTTCACCTGCTGCAGGTTCAAAAACTGCTCCAAAACGTGTTGGTCGTGGTATCGGTTCTGGTCTAGGTAAGACTGGTGGTCGTGGTCACAAAGGTCAAAAATCACGTTCTGGCGGCAAAGTACGCGTTGGTTTTGAAGGCGGTCAAATGCCTATGCAACGTCGTCTACCTAAATTTGGTTTTACTTCTCGCAAATCTTTAGTATCTGCAGAAATAAACCTTTTTGAAATCGCTAAAGTTGAAGGCGATGTGGTAGACCTAAGCGCGTTACAAGCAGCTGGTCTAGTTAAAAAGAACGTTCTTTTCGTTAAAGTTGTTAAATCTGGCGAAGTTTCACGCGCTGTTACCGTTAAAGGCCTTAAAGCCTCTAAAGGTGCTCGCGAAGCTATTGAAGCTGCCGGAGGCAAGGTAGAAGACTAAGGAAGTACTAATGGCTAAACCAGGTCAAGATACAAAAAGTGCACAAGGTGGACTTTCGGAATTGAAGCGCCGATTACTCTTCGTATTGGGTGCTATCATAATTTACCGTCTAGGTTCATTTGTGCCGATCCCTGGGATTGACGCCGCTGTACTTGCCGATTTCTTCGAGCAACAAAAGGGCACCATTGTTGAAATGTTCAACATGTTCAGTGGTGGTGCACTTGAGCGAGCTTCAGTGTTAGCACTGGGTATTATGCCGTATATCTCGGCTTCGATTATTACGCAACTATTAACGCATATGTATCCTCCGTTTATAGAGCTTAAGAAAGAAGGTGAGCAAGGGCGTAAAAAAATTAGCCAGTACACACGCTATGGCACGCTTGTGCTAGCTACTATTCAATCAATCGGTATTGCTACTAGCTTACCGGGCATGATGGAGGGGTTAGTTGTTAACCCTGGTATGGGTTTCTATTTCACCGCTGTGGTGAGTTTAGTTACTGGTACTATGTTCCTTATGTGGTTGGGTGAACAAATAACAGAGCGTGGTATCGGTAACGGTATCTCTGTTCTAATATTTGTTGGTATTGTAGCTAACTTGCCGTCTGCTATTGGTTCGACAGTCGAAATGGCGCGCCAAGGTGATTTGAATGTTTTTGTACTGTTGATGGTTGCGGTAATCGTATTCGCTGTTACTTATCTTGTAGTGTTTTTCGAACGAGGACAACGTCGTATTGTTGTTAACTACGCTAAACGCCAACAAGGTCGTCAAGTATTTGCTGCCCAAAGCACGCATTTACCACTAAAAGTAAATATGGCGGGTGTTATTCCACCAATCTTCGCTAGCAGTATAATTCTGTTCCCTGGTACAATTGCTAGCTGGTTCGGCCAAGGTGAAGGTCCAGTCGCTGATGTATTACAAGCTGTTGCTACTACGTTGACTCCAGGTCAACCGTTGTACTCGCTTGTTTTAGCTGCGGCTATTATCTTCTTCTGCTTTTTCTACACAGCGTTGGTTTTTAACCCACGTGAAACAGCAGATAACCTTAAGAAATCTGGCGCATTTATCCCAGGTATTCGTCCAGGTGAGCAGACATCTAAATACATTGATAAAGTGATGACACGCCTGACATTGGCAGGTGCTTTGTATATAACCTTTATCTGTCTGGTGCCTGAATTCATGACGATGGCGTGGCAAACGCCATTCTACTTCGGCGGTACATCAGTTTTGATTATCGTTGTAGTAATCATGGACTTTATGGCACAAGTACAGACTCACCTGATGTCTCATCAGTATGATTCTGTGCTGAAAAAAGCGAACCTTAAAGGCTACGGTCGATAAGGTCAGTTTACGGAGTTGAGCAATGAAAGTACGTGCTTCCGTTAAGAAAATATGCCGTAACTGTAAAGTTATTAAACGTGCTGGTGTAGTACGCGTAATTTGCAGTGAGCCTAAGCATAAGCAAAGGCAAGGCTAAGTAAACAGTCGTGCAGGCTGAGTTTTCTCGGCCTGTGTTTTTAGTAGTGATTTGGTCTTCGTTTGAGTATCCTTACGGGCTTTTCAAACTTTTGATTACCAAATTCGAATATAGGAGATGTGTTAGTGGCCCGTATTGCTGGCATTAACGTCCCTGATCATAAACATGCAGTTATTGGTTTAACAGCTATTTATGGTATAGGTAAGACTCGCTCTAAGGCTATCTTAGAAGCGACTGGTATCGCCGAAACCACAAAAATCGGTGAACTTTCAGACGAAATTCTTGACGTACTGCGTGATGCAGTTGGCAAGTACACTGTTGAAGGTGATCTTCGTCGTGAAGTTACTTTAAATATCAAGCGCCTAATGGACCTTGGTTGTTATCGTGGCCTACGTCACCGTCGCTCTTTACCACTACGTGGTCAAAGAACTAAGACTAACGCGCGCACCCGTAAGGGTCCTCGTAAGCCTATTAAGCGATAAGGGGATAGTATTATGGCTAAGACACCAATTCGTCGTAAAAAGGTTAAAAAACAAGTTGCTGATGGTATGGCTCATGTTCATGCGTCTTTCAACAACACTATTGTAACGATTACCGACCGTCAAGGTAATGCACTATCATGGGCTACTGCCGGTGGTTCAGGTTTCCGTGGTTCACGTAAATCTACACCATTTGCTGCTCAGGTTGCTGCAGAGCGTGCAGGTACTGCTGCTCAAGAATACGGTTTAAAAAATCTAGAAGTTTTCATTAAAGGTCCAGGTCCAGGTCGTGAATCTGCTGTACGTGCTTTGAATGCTGCTGGTTACCGTATTACCAACATTACTGACGTGACGCCAATACCACATAATGGTTGTCGTCCACCGAAGAAACGTCGCGTTTAACAATAGGTTAGGAGAAATAACATGGCAAGATATTTGGGCCCTAAGCTCAAGCTGAGTCGTCGTGAAGGTACTGACCTGTTCCTTAAGAGCGGCGTAAGAGCTATCGACTCTAAGTGTAAACTTGAGACTGCACCTGGTCAGCACGGCGCTCGTAAAGGTCGCTTATCTGATTACGGTTTACAATTACGTGAAAAGCAAAAAGTACGTCGTATCTACGGTGTATTAGAAAAGCAATTCCGTAACTACTACAAAGAAGCTGCTCGCCTTAAAGGCAACACAGGTGAAAACTTGTTACAGCTTTTAGAGCAACGTTTAGACAATGTTGTATATCGCATGGGTTTTGCTAGCACACGTGCAGAAGCACGTCAGTTAGTAAGCCATAAAGCGATTTTAGTTAATGGTCGTGTTGTGAACATTCCTTCATACGTAATTACTCCAGAAGATACTGTTGTAATCCGTGAGAAGTCTAAGACGCAAGCACGTATCATCGCTGCTCTAGAGTTGGCTGAGCAACGTGAAAAGCCGACTTGGGTTGAAGTTGACGGTAAGAAATTGGAAGGCAGCTTTAAGCGTCTACCTGAGCGTTCAGACCTGTCTGCGGACATTAATGAACAACTAATCGTCGAACTTTACTCTAAGTAAAGTTAAGAGTTAAGAGAGGATAAAATGCAGGGTTCTGTTACAGAATTTCTAAAACCAAGGTTAGTCGACATCGACGCTATCAACCCAACGCGTTCTAAAATAGTTTTAGAACCATTAGAGCGTGGCTTTGGCCATACTCTGGGTAATGCTTTACGCCGTATATTACTTTCATCTATGCCTGGATGTGCAGTAACTGAAGTTGAAATCGACGGTGTATTACATGAGTACAGCGCGAAAGAAGGCGTTCAAGAAGACATCATTGAAATACTATTAAACCTTAAAGGTTTAGCAGTAACGTTAGAAGGCAAAGATGAAGTTTTTCTGACCCTGACTAAATCTGGTGTAGGCCCTGTTACTGCGGCTGATATTCAGCACGATGGCGATGTAACAATTGCTAATCCAGATCACGTTATTTGTAATTTAACTACAAATAACAGCGAGATCAGCATGCGTATTCGTGTTGAACGTGGTCGTGGTTATGTGCCGGCATCTAGTCGTTTATCCTCTGATGACGATGAGCGTCCAATTGGTAGATTGTTGCTTGATGCATCATTTAGTCCAGTTGAACGTATTGCGTACTCGGTTGAATCAGCTCGAGTTGAGCAACGTACAGATTTAGACAAGTTAATCATTGATATGGAAACAAACGGCACTTTAGATCCAGAAGAAGCGATCCGCCGTGCGTCTACTATCTTAGCTGAGCAATTAGATGCATTCGTAGATTTACGTGATGTAACTGAGCCAGAAGAGAAAGAAGAGAAGCCAGAATTCGATCCTATTCTACTTCGTCCAGTTGATGATCTTGAATTAACAGTACGCTCAGCAAATTGTTTGAAAGCCGAGCAAATTCAATATATCGGTGATTTAGTTCAGCGCACTGAAGTTGAGCTTCTTAAAACGCCTAATTTAGGTAAGAAGTCTCTAACTGAAATTAAAGACGTGCTAGCTTCACGTGGACTTTCTCTAGGCATGCGCCTAGAAAATTGGCCACCTGCAAGCTTAGCTGAATAATCTAAATCACTATATTAGTTTAGTTAGAAGGATAGGGTCATGCGCCATCGTAAGAGTGGTCGTCAATTAAACCGTAACAGTAGCCATCGTAAAGCGATGTTTAGCAATATGGCAGGTTCTTTGGTGAAACATGAAATCATCAAAACTACTTTGCCAAAAGCGAAAGAGTTACGTCGTGTAATTGAACCTTTAATCACACTGGCTAAGACTGACAGTGTAGCAAATCGCCGTTTAGCGTTTGCTCGCACGCGTGATAATGAAGTTGTTGGTAAATTATTCAGTGAAATCGGTCCACGTAACGCGGATCGTCCAGGTGGTTACACTCGTATTCTTAAGTGTGGCTTCCGTACTGGTGATAATGCACCAATGGCTTATATTGAACTAGTTGGTCGCCCAGCGACTAGCGAAGCAGTTCAAGAAGACGCACAGTCTGCAGAGTAAGTCTTAAAGAAACCTAAAAGCCGAGCTTATGCTCGGCTTTTTCTTGCCTAAAATTTGTCAAACTATATGAACCAGTAATTACCTGCTATTATGTGCATCGACTCATAGATTCTGAATCGATAGGTTGTTTTTACAGTTATTTTAATAGCTCTGCTTAGTTACCCTTTACTTACCATCGATCCAAAATAGCCTATCCGATTTTAGTTAAAGAGCATTTTTACTTTATATAGTGATTTACAGTTATTAATAATAGCACTTCGAATTTAACTGCCATTAAGCAATCCCTAACGAAGTTTTTATTGATTAGAGCTGATCAGAAGATATAAGGGTCGCTCTCTTATCTATATACCGGTACTAAGAACCTCATAGTAAAGCTAACCATTGGGGCCTTAGTAAGCTCACTTCTCAAATAAAAATATAGCCCACTGAATTTAAATCTCAGCTTTTGACTATTTCAAATGATTTTAGTAACACGACTCTTAACTTATTGGTTGGCTTTTTCAGCATTGATGATCCAAATATGTCCCTACTGATCACTAGTTACCATAACTTTGACTTTAAATAGCTCTATAAACCTCTCAATACAGGTGGTTTAGTTGTGTTTTTGAGCGTTTAGCTCAAATACTCAGCGAACAGCACATTATTTCAAGTTTTCTTCAAAAAAGGGTTGATCTGTTTTTGGATCTCCCTATAATGCGACCCCACTGAGACGGGAAACGCCAACGCATAGCGAGGCACGAACAACTCAG